>QHYL01000630.1 GCA_003224105.1 Acidobacteriota bacterium
GCCGCGCTGGTCCTGGCCTTGATGCAGCAGCGCAGTACCGAGCAAGTAAGCGAGAGCGAGGTCGTTCGGGTCAGCGTCGGCCAGCGGATCGAGCAGGGCAACCACTCTCGCATCTTCGCCACGGCGAAGGTAGCATTCTGATAGCAGCAATAAGAGCCGCCGATGCTCGGGGTCGCTCGCAGGCTGGATGGAATAAACCGCTTCGAATTCTTTGATGGCTTGCTCAACTTCGCTCATCTTGTAGTAAGCAAGAGCAAGGTTAAAGCGGATTCCGTAATTGGTTGGCTCCGCCGCCAGAGCCTGCTCGTATTCCTGAATCGCTTCGGTGTAGCGGCCCTCGTGCGCCAATGCCGCTCCCAGATTCGAGCGAACCGCCACCGCTTCGGGATGAGCTTTCAGATAGGCCTGATAACCGGTGATCGCTTCGGCGTAGTGACCAGACTGGTGAAGTTCGACGGCCCGCCTGAGCGCCTGCCCGGATTCATCCTGCGCCCGCGCCAGGCCCAGGCAGAGTAAGCACACCAACATCCCCCATATTGCCTTCACCACTAATCCAGAATGAGGGCGGTATGATTCACTGCGCTTCATTGCAAGCCACCGCTGGCCTTCGTTTCGTCAAACTGTGCAAGGGTACAACATGCCTATCAGGGAAGCTGCGGGCACTTCCCCTCATGATTTGGACCAACCGCGATTCGGTACCACGCCCACACCTTCACGTATGGTTACCAGCCGGTTGGCCTGGATCCCCTTGTGGCTCTCATGCAGGCCGCTCGGCCAAAATATTTCGAGATCCGCTGCGACCGACGGCCCCAAACCGAAGTGCAGCCGGGGATCGTTACAAGAGAAAAAGCTGGACTGACTCAGCAGGGCTTGAGCTTGTGTCTTCCCTCCGTAGCGCGCCAAAACTCGAGCCCCGATCGCGCTGCGATTGGATTTTACGCCCTCGAGCTTGATTTTGATCCAGTTTGCCTTGCCAGTGAGGTCGTTTCGCAACAGCGATGGAGGTTCATTGAGATTGACGATGACCATGTCGACGTCGCCATCATTATCGAAGTCTCCGAAAGCGCAACCGCGGCTGCAATGCAAGGCGGCAACACCGGGACCCGCTTCTGCAATCAGCTCTTCAAATACGCCTTGCCCTAAGTTTCGGAAAACCGCGCGCGGAGTTTTGTTCGGGTATTGTGGGAGCCTCTTCTCGACCTTCGGATCAACATGACCGGTCGTCATAAACAAGTCCGGATAGCCATCGTTATCCAGATCCACAATCCCGGCGCCCCAGCAGACGTAGCGAGTCTCGACTCCCAGCCGCGAGGATGCCGTGGCGTCGAGAAAGTATCCCTTCCCGTCGTTGTGATAGAGAATGTTCCTGTCATCGGCAAAATGCGTCTTGAAGATATCGAGGTGCCCGTCCAAATTGTAGTCACCCACTCCGACGCCCATGCCGGCCTGCGCCATCCCGTCGTCGTTCAGGGCAACGCCACGCAGGACGCCCTCTTCGCGAAAGGTTCCATCGTGGTTGTTCATGAAAAGCAAGCTCGGAGTGGCGTCGCAGGCGACGTAAATATCAGGCCAGCCATCTTCATCAAAATCCGCGGCCACAACCGTCAAGCCGTAACTGGAAGTCGCTCGCGCGATGCCCGCAGGTTCACTCACATCGGTGAATGTTCCGTCGCCGTTGTTTCGATAAAGCCAGTGCCTGCCCGTGGGCAAGCCGCGCGGCCCGCACGCCACGGGAATCCCCAGCCAGATGCAGCTGCTGTTTTGGCCGGGAGCCGGAGCTTCTTCAAAGGAAAACCGCACGTAGTTGGAGACGAAGAGGTCAAGATGACCATCGCGATCAAAGTCCACGAAACTGCAACCGGCGCCCCAATGCTGCTCCGTGGCCCACAGTCCCGCGGCCTTGGTCACATCCGTGAAGGTTCCATCACCGTTATTGCGGTAGAGAATGTTCTGCCCAAAGCGGGCGCAGAAAATGTCGTCAAAGCCGTCGTTATTGTAGTCTCCGACGCAAACGCCGCAAGCCCAGCCAACCGAGTGAAGTCCGGCTTTTTCCGTGACATCTGTGAAAGTGCCATCGCGATTGTTCTTGTAAAGGCGATTGGTCGCGCCCTCGGGAGCGCCTTCCAAGCGCGTTCCCGACAAAACGAAAATGTCCATCCACCCGTCGTTGTCGTAGTCAATGAAGGCGCAGCCGCAGCCTGTCGTCTCGACAATGTATTTCGTTTCCTCGCCGCTGCCGTAGATGACTGGCGCACGCAGACCCGCGTCCCGGCCCACATCCACGAAACGAGCATGGAAGGGCCGGCCGGAGGGAGCCGATCTTGGTAACGGCTTAGCGTTGTGTGTGGATAACCCTTGCGCCAGGAGCGACTCGGTACTGAGGCAGCATGCCGCCCCCATCCCCAACTGTGCAAATCTGCGGCGTGTGATAGTCATTCTGCACACGATCTCCTGAAAACTTATGCGCCCGCGGGCCAGCTTCATTCGTGCCATGGACCGCCCGCACAATCATTGCTTCTTTGCCAAAGCTTTTTCGTAGCCTACCACGCAGGACAAGCGTTCAGCGCCCAGGGAACTCCACTAATCCACTTGGAACGCCACCTTCTCCTCTGCCTTCAAGCTGCCTTGGGTGACACCGATACGGATCTCATAAGCGCCAGGGGTGAATTTATCCGCGGGCAAGTTTGCGATGTAAGGAATCCGGCCGTCTCGTTGCACGTCGG
>QHYL01000631.1 GCA_003224105.1 Acidobacteriota bacterium
CTGACCGTAGGGCTTCCATCGGATCGACCGAAGCAGCGCGCCGCGCAGGCAGGAATGCGGCCGCAGCAGCCGAAAATAGGAGCAGCGCAGTCACAATCAGAATGATCGACGGATCGACCGCGTGCGTCCCATAGAGCAAGTTTTGGATCGACCGACCGGCCAACAGACTGGCCACGAGCCCCGTGATAACGCCCGCAAATACGGGCGTGCTTGCTTCACCGAAGGTGAGCGCATAAACCTTCGCGCGAGTTGCCCCCAACGCCATGCGCACGCCGATTTCCTGTTTGTGGGTGACCACCGAATAACTCAGGACCCCGTAGATGCCGAGCATAGCCAGCAGCAGGGCGGCGGCTCCGAAGGACACCAGCACAAGAGTTTCAAAGCGTTCTGTAGCCAGTGAATCCGTCAATTGCGCACCCAGCGTTTTGACGCGGGCGATAGTGACTTCCGGATCGTACTTCCAGATCGCCTCGCGCATTGAAATGATTAGCCTGCCAGCGTTCGGGCCGCGAGCCAGAAAGTAGGTAGCGAAAGGCGGGCGGTCTTTGTAGTGGACATACGCCATGCGAGCCGGAGGCGTCTTGAGCGATGTGTTGCGCGAATCGGCCACCACTCCGATCACAGTAAATGTGCGGTCTTCAATTTTGACCTGCCCGCCTACGGGATCCTCGTTTCCCCACAGCACTTTGGCTTCACCTTCGGAGAGGACCACGTTGCTCAGAGTGCGGTCGCGTTCTTCGAAAAACCGTCCAGCCACAAGCCGCTGCCGGGTGGTCTCGAAATAGCCAGGGCTCACCCAACGAAAGTTGATCAACGGCGATTCCATGCCGGGCTTGTCCACGCGCTGAACAGATTCGATCCACGACTCGCCGCCGAGTGGCATGGCGCTCACCATGGCAGCGGCTTCAACGCCGGGAATAGCGCGCAGATTAGCGAGGACCGCGTCGTCGAAATTAACCCGGCTCTGGTCTTCGCCGTAACTTTGCGGAGTGAGCCGAACCTCGGCCACTGCCACGTCGCTGGTATCGAAGCCTTTCTCCTCCCCGAGCAGATGGAGCAGGCTCTTAGAGAACAGGCCGGTCACGAGCAGCAGCCCGGTGCAACCCGCAACTTGCAATCCAATCAGCCATCGGCGCAGGCGGTTACTGTGGCGACTTCCAAACGAGCGGCTGCTCGATTGCTGAAGCGATGCTTGTGGATCGACGGTGAGGAGCCGAACTCCGGGCAGCAAGGCGGCAAGAACGCTTGCGCCAATAGTGAGCAGAATCGAGAACAGCAGCACGCTGAGATTCAGATGGATTTCCGAGAGCCGCGGCAGACCGACAGGCGTATCGCGCATGAACAGACTCAAAGCGGCCTTGGCCAGCAGAATTCCGGTCGCCCCGCCGAGGGCTGCCAGCAGTAAGTTTTCGGCCAGCACGCTCCACATCAAGCGCCACTTGGCCGCTCCCAGTGCAGTGCGCACGGCGGATTCGCGGCTGCGCGTCAGCGCGCGTCCGAGTTGCGCATTCGCCAGGTTCAGGCAGGCGATCAGCATCAGGCCCAGCACGGCGCCCATTAAGAGCCACAGAGCCGTCCGGGAATCAGCAATCATAGCTTCCTGCATCGGCTGCACCCAGGCGCCCAGCGCCCCGGCGCGGCGGTCGGCGGGCCAAGCCGGGTCATCGAGAATTTGCGCCTGGATTGTGTTGAGTTGGGCCGAGGCCTGCGCCAGCGTCATGCCCGGATTCAGACGCCCAAGCGCGATCCAGTTGCCGTAATTTCCGTTCCATGGGAATTTCGTGATATCCAGCGCCGCAGGGATAAAGATGGCCGGATCGGGCGCGACGCTCACGCTCTGGTCGGCGCGCCGGAACGAGCGCAAGGCGCTTCCACTGGGGAAGTGGAAGTTGGCGGGCAGCACGCCCACCACTTGGCGCGAAACGTCGCCGAGGCGGATCGTTGTGCCCACCGCACCGGGATCGCCATGAAACAGCTCCTGCCACAACGGGTAAGTCAGAACCGCAACGTTGTCATATCCCTGAACACGATCCCCCGGTACAAACGTCCGGCCCTGCAGCGCGTGCACTTGGAGAATCTCAAAGAGATTCGGAAGGGTGACAACCGCGCTGGTGAGGCGAGGGTGTTCGGCGCCCAGTGTGAGTCCCATTGCCGCGTACCGCAAATAAGTCAAACCGCTGAAAGCGGTTGCGCGCCGGCGCCAGACCTCGACGTGCCGCGGATTGGGGCCAGTGACACCATCCCCTAAAAATCGGACACTCTCCCAGCAAGCGACTAGACGGCCACTCTCCTGAAAGGCGAGCGGTTTCAGAAGGACCGAATCCACGACGGTGAAGACCGCCGTGCTCGCACCGATGCCCAGCGCCAAAGTGAGAAATGCTGTCGCGGCGAACCCCGGACTCTTGCGCAGAGTTCGCGCGGCGTAGCGCAATTCCCGGAAGATCGTCTCCCAAAGCGTCCAACCCCACATGACACGTACCTCCTCTTTAACCCAAGTCACGTTACCGAAGGCCCTCCGGGCCGCGTAGCGCGCATCCTCAGGCGAAAAGCCGTTCGCCTCCTGCTCCTCAGCTTCCAGCTCGAGGTCGGAGCGGATCTCGCGCTCCAGATCTTGCTCGCGCTCTCTGCGCCGCCACCACCGCATGTCAGCCCTCCTCGGCAGGCCACATAATCCGCGCAACCGCGCGTGTCAGCTTCTTCCATTTCGACTCTTCCGCCACGAGCTGCTTCTTGCCAGCCGCGGTGAGCCGGTAGTACTTGAATTCCCGCTTCAGCTCCCTTCCGCCAGCTTCCCATTTGGCCGCAACCCACCCTTTGCGCTCCAACCTGTGCAGCGCGGGATATAGCGATCCATGTTCAACTTGCAGCAGATCATCGGTGGTCCGCTGGATATGCTTCGCGATCTGGTGGCCGTGTTTGGTTAGCGAAAAATGGGCAAAGGAGATCAGGTGAATACCGGAAGGCGGCCCACATAGCGGCTGAACACCGCCGCATTTGCGCCCTTAGAGCAAGAAGGCGGCGCCCAACGGATCGCAACGCCCGCGATTCCGCTTCTGACTCCCCATGGTCCTACAGCTCCATAGGCTTGAGAGGTTCATGCTGCGAGGCTACGAGCAATTGCCCCGTAAACGCGGCCTCTGCCGGCCGGCGTCCCAGCGCTTCCTGCGCGCAAATTTCCGCGGTGAAGGGGTTGTTGTTCTCTTCCGAAAGATGCGCTAGCACCAGGTACCGCGCTGCGGCGTCGAAACCATCCGGGTCCGAAAGGTATTCGCTTACCGCGTGATTCGAAAGATGCCCCGTGCGGCTCAGGATGCGCTGCTTCACCACCCACGGATACGGCCCCACCTTCAGCATCTCCAAATCATGATTAGACTCGAGGATCAGGCAGTCCGCCCTTCGCAAATGCACTTTCACCAACTCGGGCATGTAGCCCAGATCCGTCACCAGCGCTACTTTCGTCCCATTCGTTCGAAACGTGAAGCCAATCGGATCGGCCGCATCATGCGGAATCGCGAAGGCGTGCACCTCAATGTCGCCAACCGCGAAATGCTGCCCCGCATGAATGGTCTCCACGCCGCGCAGCCGCTTTCCAAAAGTTTCCGGAAGAATCCGCTGCAGCGCGTCCATCGTCGGCTCGGTCACATACAGCGGCGCCTTCCACAGGCCCAGCATTTGTGGCAATCCATTGCAATGGTCAGTGTGTTCGTGAGTGATCAGGATGCCGTCGATTTTCTTGACGTCATTTTCGACGGCCGCGAGCCGCGCTAGCGTCTCGCGCTTGCCCAACCCGGCGTCCACTAGGAGGCGAGTACTCTCCGTCTCGAGCAACGTGATGTTGCCCGAGCTTCCGGAGGCCAGAATGGAGACCCGCAAGCCGATCGTGTGGCTCCTCGAATTAACAGTCTCAAGCCTCCCGCCCTCAGTCGGCGTCACTCCAGCTTGAGCGCAGCTCAAAACAAATTTTCAGAATCATGGCAGACCGTCGAGGCGTCGTCAACAGGAGTCCTTCTTGATTTTGCACAGCCTTGTCGGCTGTAATCCTTTACGCAGCGTCACCCTGCCGGCAGGGAAGAAATCGTTCAGCAGAGAATTTGTCTGCAGATGGTTCATGCCATACTTTAAGTGCCGATTTCAGAACGATATTCAAACTGCGCAAGAAACCGCGTGCGGTAAGGTTTTGAGTTTCTGTGGTCACTGCTCGACGCGTGCTTTCGGCCCGCCCGGGCAGCCGCTGCTCTGGCAATGCGTCCCGGTGCTTCGGAAATATGTGGCTTGCTTATTTCATTTCTTGACCGTCATCTCACTCAACGGGGTTTGCGCAGCGCGCTTGGCTTCGAGCAAAGCGCCATCCGCCTGTTGCAACATGGTGCGCAGTTCGAGGCGCTCGCCTCCTTCAGAACCGGCCAGGCCGAAATTGGCAAACAAGGGAAGGGCGACGTCATGGAAGAAAAAATCATAGTTGGCGATTTTGTCGCGCAGCCGGTTGAGCACCAGATTCATATTTTCCCTGCTGACATGCGAAATCACGAAAATGAACTGGTCGCCGCCCATATGGCCGCACATATCGGAAACTCGCGTATTCTTCTTGATGATCTCGCCAAACGCCTGAAGCATGGCATCGCCGGCCGCGTGCCCGAATAAGTCCGTGGCGGGCTTGTAGGAGTCCAGGTCCGCGAGCACCACCCAAATGGGATAGCCGTGGCGAACGGCTCCGGAGATTTGCTTCACCGACCATTCCTCGACGGCGCGGCGATTCGCCAAACCGGTCAGTGGGTCAGTGCGCGCATCCAGGGACAGGGCCTTGGTTTTGGCTTCGATCTCGCGATGCATCTCGATGACTCTTTGTCCCACGCCGATGCGCGCGCGAAGTTCACCGGCATCGAACGGCTTGGTCAGGTAATCGTCCGCTCCCGCCGCAAGCCCTTCGGCGATGCTCTTTTTGTCGGAGTTGCTGGTCAGAAGCATCAAATATGTGTAGGCGCCGTCAAACTTGGTTCGCACAATGCGGCACAGCTCGGGACCGGGAATGTCCGGCAGCTCCCAATCGGCGATGACCAGGTCAGGAGGGCGCTCGGCAAAAAGCCGCAGCGCGTCTGCCCCGTCCTTCGCAAAACTGAGCGTATAACGAGCCTCGGCCAGAGTGTGCTCGAGGAGTTTGCGGGAAATCGGTGAATCATCCACCACAAGAACGCGGATTTCCTGCGACGTCTCTGTCATGATTACACGCTCACCATTTCCTGTTTGGAATACACCCACACAAGAGTCCCTCCAGTGTGTAAGCGCACGCCGATGTCCAAAGAGGAAGCGATGGTCAGTGCCTTCAGCCCCTAGAATCAGTCACTTAGTCGGAATCGCGGGATGTTCAGTGGAGGTCCCTCTGAACCGCTGTTCCGTTTTGAACAATGTGTCACCAATCTGAACGGTGGCTCCCAGCCACGGTCACAGTGACAACGGCGGTGCTGGTCGTGTCGGCGCGATCTCCGTCGAAGGCTCTTCTTTTTACGTTCCGCGCTCGGCGTTCTGCCTTCTGCCTGGTATCCCGCGTCTTCCGCCGTTTGATATACTCGCGCCTCCAGTCATGGAAAAGTACGATCTCATCGTGGTCGGCTCCGGCCCCGGAGGGCAGCGCGCCGCCATCCAAGCCGCAAAATTCGGCAAACGCGTCGCGCTGATCGAAAAACTCGAAGTCGTTGGCGGCACGGCCATCAACACCGGCACCATCCCCAGCAAAACCATCCGCGAAGCCGTGCTGCACCTTTCCGGCTACCAATACCAGAGCATTTACGGCGTCAATTACCGCGTGAAGGAACCCATCACCATGGCGGACCTTTCCTTCCGCGCGCTCAACGTCATCAAAACGGAAATCGACGTCATTCGCGCGCAGCTCTCTCGCAACGGCATTGACGTCCTCACCGG
>QHYL01000607.1 GCA_003224105.1 Acidobacteriota bacterium
ACTAATACCAAAAAACCAAAAACTAATGCGAAATCAAAAAGGGGACACTTCTAACGAGTTAAGAATGGGGACATTTCTAAAGAGCTTTGACAAATCGGAATGCGCGCCTGTTGTAGCAACGTGAATTTGTCGCCCTAACGGCAACATAAAAATGTCACCCCCTGGGGCGGTAGTGTGTGCGAGGCCGGTGCCGCCGTAGTAGAGCGAGACCCGGCCGTCAAGAGCCTGGTAGAGCTGGACTTTAGCTCCCGCAAAGCTAAAGCGCCGGTTTTACGGGAGGATCTGAGCTGGGCTCCCTTAGGCATGTCCAGCTCCGGCGCGTAGCCTTCCAAGGTTGTAGCCACCGGTGGTGGAGATGGCGCGCGTCGCGCAAAAGAGCCGCGGCCCTGGAATCGTGCCTTCTTCAATCGCCTGTTTGATCTCGACGTCTCCGTAGTCCGCGCCCTCCGTTTCCACATCGCGCAAAGTGGTGAATCCTTGCTCGAGCGCACGCCGGCAAGCAAACGTGGCGCGCGCCGCCCGCAGCGCAATTCCGGCTTTCAGGATGTTCTCGTCGTAGCCCCCCTTTGCGGGATCTTCTCCCCACAAGAAAATGTGCGTGTGCGAATTGATGAGCCCAGGCAGAACCGTCGCGTTCGAAAGATCAATTACGTTCGCGCCTGAGGGAATGGCTTCCCCCGTCCCGGTGACTCTCACAATCTTTTCGCCGCGCACGAAAATCAGCTGATTCTTCCGCGGACTTTCGCTTACTCCGTCGATAAGCGTTCCCGCGCGAATCACGGTTACAACTCCAGACGATTGTGGAGCGGTCTGTGCCAGCAGAAAAGTTTTAGCGGTCAATCCCAATAACCCGGCGCACAAAATCAGGATTGCCACGCGAAAAGTCCCATTCCTCATCACACCCTCCTACAACGCGCGTAGCTTGCCCCAATCTTCCTTTCCATGCAACACCATGCCGGTTTTCGGAGAGGGAAAGTCGCAGTAAGAGCGAAAAGGGAGCCTCTGGGGCTCCCTTCACATTTAGGTCGGTGTTTGTGAGCCGCGGCTCGTCAATCAGGCAATTCAGCTGGCAACGTCGCTCAGGTCCGATTGCAATTGTGCGAAATCGAAGCCTTTCGCGAACCCGGGCTTCTGCGCTTCCGGGGGCAGGATGGCGTACGCCTCGTCCACACACTCGTCCCACCATGCCCAGGTGCCTTGCTGCGTGTTTCCCCAGGTCAGCACGGTTACGCCGCTCGCGTCGTAGGCCACCGCGTAGACCGCGTGCCCGTCATTGGTCAGCGGTCCCGGCGTCCACGGCTGATGATTATTGAAATCTTGGATGCAGTTCTGCTGGACCTGGAATCCCAGGTACACGCCGCCGAATACCTGAATGGCTTGCTGCACGTGTGTGTGGCCTTTCGGGTCGATCTTCACGTAGGCCAGAATCTCGTCCGCGGATACTGGATTCGTTCGCCAGTAATTCAGCACATCCAGTTCGTTCAGGCCGGTGTCCGGTCCACCCGTCAGGTGGTAATACAGCTTGCGTACCGCTGCTTGCGCCATGATTTTTTTCGTCTTCAGCAGCCCGCGGTACACCGTGATGGCATGCGCCACTGCCGCGATCGTGCAGTCTCCAATCGTGTCGTTCCCGTCCATAGGGAAGAGCTTCGTTGGATCTTTGGTTTTCAGGTTTTGATAGACCGTGTCCAACACGTTGTAGGAAGCCGGTGGCGCGGCGAGCCCGGCTTTGAGATAGTCTTTGAAGCGGAGCGTGCGATAGTCCGACTTCGGTGGATGCTTTCCAAATCGATAGTTCGCCATTCGAAGATACCCCTGTCTGGGAGCTAGTCACTTAGAATGGTGCAGCAAGCAACGGTATCGTTACACCAATTTGTAGCATTCTCCCTCAGAGCCGTTTCCACTGCAGCTAACCGCAGCTCGAAGGTACTTGGAAAGGGTCAAACGCGCTGAGACGCGGACTGCACGAGGGCCGAGTCGAGGCAGAACTCTGGACGACCGAAGAAGGCAGGGAGTTCGGAAAGACGAAGGGCGAGTCGTTCCGGAGAAGCGGCGCGCAGGGTGACATGGCCGAGCTTGCGGCCCGGCCGGGGGACCTTTCCGTAAAAGTGCAGGTGCGCGTCGGGAACCGCCAGCACTTCCAACGGTTCAGGAAGGTCACCAATCAGATTCAGCATCGCGCAGTGGCCGGCCGCGTCTGTCGACCCTAACGGCAGGCCGAGAACGGCGCGAAGGTGGTTTTCAAATTGGCTGGTGACCGCTCCTTCGATGGTCCAGTGGCCGGAATTGTGGACGCGAGGCGCCATCTCGTTGGCCAGCAGGCGGCCCTCGTGCTCGAAAAACTCGATGGCCAGTACGCCGACATATTGCAGCGATTCCAGAACTCGGCGGGCAATGTCCTCGGCCGCGCGCTGCACCGGCGGCTCAAGTCCCGGAGCAGGCGCAAAAGAGAGGCGAAGAATGCCGCCGCGATGATGGTTTTCCACGAGCGGGTAAAAAGCGGTTTCTCCCTTGCGCGAGCGCACCGCGAGGACCGAGAGTTCGCGCCGGAAGGGAACAAAGCGCTCAAGGATGAGCGCAATGTTAGGAAGTTCACCCTTGGCCTTAGCCACGTCTTCGGCGGTCCGAAGAATCCATTGGCCTTTGCCGTCGTAACCCATGCGCGAAGTCTTCAGCACCGCGGGCAGACCAAGCTCTTTTACCGCGGCTTCAAACTCCGCGGCTCTCGCAATGGGCAGAAAATCCGTCGTATTAATGCCAAGACTGCGAAAAAGCGCTTTTTCGGCGAGGCGGTCCTGCGCGG
>QHYL01000024.1 GCA_003224105.1 Acidobacteriota bacterium
AGGCGCGCATTTCTTACCTGAGAAGACGCGCGCTGATTTCCGATGGCGCGGCGAAATCCGATTGGCCCGCGCTCTTCAAGAAAGAACTGGAATTTGAACGCGAGTTCGCGAAGCAGGGCGGCGTGCTGCTGGCAGGACTTGATCCCACGGGATACGGTGGCGTGATTGCGGGATTCGGGGACCAGCGCGAAGTAGAATTGCTGGTTGAGGCAGGATTCACTCCCGTGGAGGCCATTCACATCGCCACTTCGAACGGCGCGGAGTCTCTTGGTGAACTGGACAGGATCGGCACGCTGGCCGCAGGCAAGCAGGCCGACCTTGTAGTGATTGACGGCGATCCCTTCGGGAACATTAAGGACATCGAAAAGGTAGAAACGGTGTTCAAGGATGGAGTGGGCTACGATTCGGCGAAGCTCATCGAATCGGTTCGAGGGCTCGTCGGCCTGCGCTGACGCGCTTGGCCATGAAGCATCGCAAAGGATAGCAAGCCCTTGGGTTAAACGGACGGAATGAGGTAGAGTCAAAGCCTCAAAAGCAGCACGTCCTGAGACGGCTGCATCCAACTTGGTACCAACAGGGGCCAAACTACAAACTTTCCTTTGCGCTCCAAAAGGAGATGACGGAACCCGTGAGTCCAGTTCCCGGAGTTAACGGTGAGGCAGTGCATCCCACGATTGCGGCGACGGCCACCGCGCTTCCGCCCTACACCATCACGCGTGACGACGTGAAGTATTACATGGGACGCGTCTTTGACATCCCGGAGCGGCGCCTGGAAGCGATGATGAGCATCGTGGACAACGCGCAGGTGCACCAGCGGCACGCCATTTTCCCCCTCGATTACACCATCGAGCCGCGCGCGCTTTCCAAAACGAACAACGAGTACATCGAGCACGCGGTGAAGCTGGGCCGTGAAGCCGCGGAGAAGTGCCTGGAGCGCGCCGGGCTGAAGCCGGAGGATATCGATCTCATCATCACCGTCTCCTGCACCGGCTTCATGATTCCTTCCCTGGACGCGCATCTGATCCATCTGATGGGGTTTCGCCCGAATGTGCGGCGCATGCCTTTCACCGAGTTAGGATGTGCGGCCGGAGCCATGGCATTGGGCCGCGCTGCAGACTACTTGAAAGCGCATCCGGGGGGGAATGTTCTGATTATCGCCGTGGAGCTTCCCTCGCTGACCTTCCAACGCAAAGACATTTCCCAAGCCAACTTAATTTCCTCGATTTTGTTTGGCGATGGCGCCGCCGCAGTAATTGTTCGCGGGAAACCGGCGCCGGGGCCGAAAATCCTGGTCTCGGAGACTTTTACGTTTCCCGATTCGCTTTTCGCCATGGGATTCGACCTGCGCGATTCCGGTTTCCACATCATTTTGGACAAAGAGGTTCCCGAGATGATCGGCGGAAAAATCCGCGGACTGGTAGAAGGATTCCTCGAGCGCAACGGCCGGAAAAAGGAAGACATCAAGGGATGGATTTTGCACCCCGGCGGAGCGCGGCTGCTCGGAAACGTCGAAACGGAACTCGGCTTGTGCAAGTGCGACACACAGCCTTCGTGGGACATCCTTGGCAACGTTGGGAACCTTTCCAGCGCCACGATTCTTTTCATTCTTCAGGAGTGGCTGGAGAAACGGCCGCTTCAAAAAGACGAATATGCCGTCGCCGCCGCGTTTGGTCCCGGTTTCAGCGCGGAATTCCTCCTACTGCAATGGGCCTGAGCGTCTACCTATACCTGGCTCTTCTGGCAGCGGTCGGCGTGCTCCGGCTCGTCGAACTGCGGATTTCGCGGCGGCACCAGGAGCGCATGTTGGAGCAAGGTGCGGTTCGCGTTCCCGAACCGCATTTCAAGTGGATCGTGATCGTGCACACGGGCGTCCTGATCGGCGCCGCGCTCGAAGTCGTGATACTCCGAAGGCCGCTCCTGCCTCTTCTTGCAGGGCCGATGTTCGTTGTATTTCTGGCATCGAACCTAATGCGTTTCTGGGTCGTTCGAACACTGGGAAACCTGTGGAGCGTGCAGGTGATGGATTCGACGCGCATCGGCGTCGTGACTACCGGGCCGTTTCGCCTTGTGCGGCACCCGAATTACACCGGAGTGATCCTGGAAATGATCTCGCTTCCCCTCATTCATACAGCGTGGATTACCGCGATCGTCACCTCGCTGGCGTATTCTTTTGTTTTGTCCACGCGTATCCGGGCGGAAGAGAGCGTGCTCATGGCCAATCCCGAATATCGCGCGGCGATGGGTCACAAACCTCGTTTCTTGCCCGGCCTCTTCTGAGGGAAAAACTGCTCTCATGCGTTCGCTCATCTTGCTTGCCTCTCTCTTACTGTTCAACGCTGTTCCCGCGAATGCAGCCAATCTAGATGAAGTGGAAGGCTCCGCTTTTACCAGCGTGCCGGAACTGATGTCTGGCTTTCGCATGCTCTACATTCAAAAGTTCCCCGAAGGGCGCGCGCAGTTCGCCGCATGGGCAACGCAGCATCCCGACGACCCCTTTGGCGAAGTGGCCGTCGCCGCCAGCTATCTCTTTGAGGAGTTTTACCACCAGGGCGTCCTGACCAGTGACTTTTTCCTGAATGAGAAAAGATTCCTCAACGGCATTGACGGCAAGCCCGATCCCCAGCGCATGCAAGGTTTCGATACGGCCATCGAAAAGACGCGCAAGCTGGCGGCACAGCGCCTGGCAAAGGACCCCGACGATCCCGAAGCGCTTTATGCACTTACCCTCGCGGCGGGCATGGAATCAGATGCGGACATGATTCTCAGGAAACGCCACATAGAAGCTGTGAAGCGCTTGAAAGAAGCTAACGCGCACGCCAAGGCGCTGCTGGCCGAACGGCCTGATGCCAACGACGCCTATATCGCCCTGGGTTCTGCCAATTACATCATCGGGAGCCTTTCGATTGGGTTCCGTGCGATGCTCTGGTTCGGTGGAGTCCACGGCGACAAGAAGCTGGGCATGGAGCAAGTGGCCAAGACCGTGGAAGGCGGCCGCTATTTAAAGCCTTTCGCCAAAATCATGCTGGCGCTCGCCGCGCGCCGGGAGAAACAAAACGCGCTGGCCCAAAAGCTCTTGCGAGAACTGACGGAGGAGTTTCCTGAGAGCCCCCTTTATCCCGTTGAGTATGCCAAAGCCATGGGCCGGCCCATTCCCGCATCCATGCATCCCTGAAGCTTGCCGCCTGCTCCTTCACCGCCAGCCGTGCTTGAAAAAGAAGGCTAGATTCCTTCCGATAGTCTAGAATCTCGCTGCAAACGGGATGATTTCTCCACGTCACCCGCGCAGGCGGTGAAACGTGTTCCAGCACGACCTACTCAAGGGCCGGGCCATTTTCCTCACCGGCGGCGGCACCGGCCTCGGGCGTTCCATGGCTCTGCGCTTCGCCGAACTGGGCGCGCGAATGTTTCTGGTTGGCCGGCGCGAGCAACCGCTTCGCGAGACCTGCGAGGAAATCCTTAGGTTTGGTGGCGCCGCCGCTTTCACGACGTGCGACGTTCGCGATTACGCCGCGGTCGAAACCGCCGTAGCTCAAGCCGAACAGCAGTTTGGCGCAATCAATGCACTCGTTAACAACGCCGCCGGGAACTTCATCGCTCGCACCGAAAAACTCTCCCCCAACGCGTTTAACTCCGTCGTGGGGATTGTGCTGAATGGCTCCTTTCACTGCACGCAAGCCCTCGGCAAGCGATGGATCGCTCAGAAACTCGGCGGGAATGTGCTGAATATTGTGACAACCTACGCGGCAGCCAATTGCGGCTCTGCCTTTGTCGTTCCTTCCGCTTGCGCCAAGGCCGGCGTATTGGCCATGACGACTTCGCTTGCCGTGGAATGGGCCAAGTATCACATTCGGCTCAACGCCATCGCCCCGGGACCTTTTCCCACCGAAGGAGCCTGGTCCCGCCTGATGCCCTCAAAACAATTCGAGGAAGACAGCAAAGCAAAGCATCCCCTGAAGCGTTTTGGGCGCCACGAAGAGCTGGCCAATCTCGCCGCGTTCTTGCTCAGCGACATGGCGGAGTACATCAATGGCGAATGCGTGGTGATCGACGGCGCTCAATGGCTGCGCGGAGCCGGTGAATTTAACGACCTGATGCTCCTGCCGGAAAGCGCCTGGGAAACCATGGAAGCGGCGCGGCAGAAGAAATCCTGATTTCCCTTACTGCGGGAGCGCGCGCTTTCTCAACTCCGCCCGCAGCTTCACTTCTCCAATCACTTGACCGTTTGCTTCCGCCCGAACCGTAACTTCTTGTGGTTCGACTTTCTTTGACGCTTTATCCGCCGGCTTGTCCGCTGGCGCCGGCAAGTTCACCTCGACGCGAGGAGCGGCTGTTTGCTTTGCCGCTACGATGAATTTCCCTGTACCGTTCTCAGCGGTCCACCCCGCCGACAGCATGGCGGAGATGGTGATTTCTTGGGCCTTCGCTGTGCGGTTGCGAATCCACAATGGAATCACTAAAGCGCCTGGCCCTTGCAAAGCGATCTCCGGCGGTTCGGGATGCGGCAAATTCGCAAGTCCATGCGCGCGTCGGAATTCCGCGTAGAAGCTCCACGGGCCGCCAAGCTCAATCGATAAATCCGGCCTGGCGGTTTCTGGAGTAATTTCCGGCCGTACGAACGGAACTGCTCCGGGCGTGATGGCCTCAAAAATGTCTCCGGTCACGGTGCCGCCCACCACGGACTTGCCAAGCACATAATGCTGGTCTTCTCCCCAGCCATCCTCCGAAGTAGCCATCTTTTCGATTTGCGCTTCGTCCATCTGCGCGATGCGATCCAGATAGGATTTGGCTTGCGTCTGGTGCGCGCGAAAAGCATCCAGGGCCATTCGCCAATAGGGCTTGTTACTTAACTTGGAGACTTCCTTTACGGAGTAACTTGGGCCTTTGCCGCGGAAAATATCTTCACGCTCCGCATCCGGAAAGTAGTAAATCTTCTTCACCTGCCACGGGCGCAGATTTTCCAGGAACGGCTCGAGCCGTTTCATCGGCCCGGAAATTTGCTCGGGAAACACGGCCGGATTTCCCGCCAGATCAAACGCCTCGGTAGCCAGCACGCCGGAAGCCTGATGGTCGCCATGGTCCTCGCCGATAAAGGTTCCCGGCAAAAAAGTGAGGATAACTTCCGGCCTGGTTAACCTTACCAGCCGCACCATTTGCTCCAGCGTTTCGCCATGGTCCCAATTCGCGAGCGATTGCAGCACATTCTGCGAGGCCGTATCTTTTCCGCTGAGAAACCAGACGTTGCCAATGCCGAGTGTCGTCAACGCATTGCGCGCTTCGATTTCGCGCACAGCGCCGAGCGCCGCCGCTTGTTCCGTCCCGGCTTCGTTCGAACCGCTGCTCCCGCGCGTGCCGAAAACCACCGCGATGCGCTTGTGCTCATCGAGTGCTCGCGCAACATAAGGCGTTACCGCCGCTTCATCATCCGGATGCGCCACCACCACCAGAATGTCCGCCTTGTAACGCTCATCCGGTTGGGGCTGGGCCTTCGGCTCCTGCGCACTGACGGAAACGCAACCGAGCAACACAATCCCGAGTAGTCTTCTCATAGGCTCTTCATGGTATCGCAGACGGGTTTCGACCAGCGAATCAGCCGTAGGCAATGACGGAAGCGTTGCCAATGGCACACAGTCGTGGGGGTGTCCCCACGGCCGCATCCCGCCGCCTAATCCATTCCTTCGCGCCAAGTGATTGAGGGGCTGAGACTTGGACCCTGCACTCGAGCCAGCCACTCCTGGCGCACGTCTTGCATTTCGGTTCCTTGCGGCAATACGACGGGTGGGGAGGAGTCCATGCGAAGGTTCACGAAAAGCCGGGTCAATCCGAAAGTGTCTGTGCGATTGGTGTTAGGGCTGCTCGCATTCAGCGTGATTTTTGCGGGATGGGCATTTGGACAGAGCAATGACGGAGCGGTGACACCCTCTCGCGTCGGCGAAGGATGCTTGCTTTACCGTTCGCCGCTCTCCGGGCGCTACGAAACCGTGCCGTTGGTACACACGGACGTCGCTCTGGACGTCCGCGGGCTGGTCGCCGCGGCAACGGTGACGCAGCAATACGTCAACAACACGAACGAACCAATCGAGGCGGTCTACGTTTTTCCGCTGCCTCACGACGCAGCGGTGTACGACATGGAAATCCGTATTGGCAACCGCGTGATTCGCAGCCTGATTAAAGAGCGCGAGGAAGCTAAACGCACGTACGAGGCGGCGAAGTCCGAAGGCAAACGGGCGGCCCTGGTGGAAGAAGAGCGCCCAAACATTTTCACGGCGTCGGTCGCGAACCTGATGCCGGGCGATCATGTGGACGTTCGCCTGCGATACGTCGAACCGCTCCGATGGGAGGAGTCTCGGCTGCGGCTGGTTTTCCCCATGGTTGTAGGCCCGCGCTACATTACCGGCACGGAAGCTGTCGGTCATGACGGAGCCGGATGGGCCGCAGACAGCGATGCGGTTCCGGACGCTTCACGAATCACTCCGCCAGTGCGAAATCCAGAGACACGCCCGGGCCACGATATTTCGCTGGCCGTGGATCTCGACGCCGGCTTCGAATTCGGCGCGATCAAAAGCGTTTCGCATGAAATCAGCGTGAGGCGTCTCGCGGACGGCCGTCAGCACGTAGAACTCGCGTCTGGCGCCACGATCCCGAACAAAGATTTTGTCCTGGAAGTGCAGCAAGCCGAGAGCGCTCAACCCAAAACCGCGCTCTTCCTTTCGCCTGAAAAAGAATCCGGCGAAACGTATTTTCTTCTGACCGCGCTTCCCCCAACAGTCCAGCCAACCAAGCGCGTGCCGCTGGAAATGCTGTACCTGATCGATATCTCCGGCTCCATGTCCGGTACCTCCATCCAGCAAGCGCGCGAAGCGCTGCTCCAGGCGCTGGACCGGCTCACGCCTGCCGATCGCTTTGGCATCGTGGCCTTCAACCATAGTTATTACGAGTTCGCTTCCCAGCCATTGACCGCGAATCCGGACAATGTGGCCGCAGCACGCCGTTATGTTCAGGGACTCGAAGCCAATGGCGGCACGGAGATGCTGCCCGCGTTGCTTCACGTCATGCAAAAGCCGGAGACTTCCGGTTATTTGCGGCACATCGTGTTGTTGACGGACGGTGACCTCGGCAACGAAGAACAGATTTTCGCGGCGCTGCGGCATGACTTGGGCGGCGCGCGGCTCTATACCGTGGCCATCGGCAGCGCTCCGAACTTTTTCCTCGCCACCAAGATGGCGCAGTTTGGGCGCGGCAGTTTCACTCACATTGCCGACATCAGCGAAATTCGCGAACAGATGGGACGGCTCCTCGAAACCATCGAGAGCCCGGTGCTGACCGACGTGAGGCTGTCGTTTGAAGGCGTCGAACTGGCGGAGGTTTATCCGCAACGCCTGCCCGATCTTTTCTTGCGGCAACCGCTGCTGGTTTTCGGGCGCATCTCGCAAGGACGGAAGGGCACGGTGCGCCTGACGGCGCGCGCGGGCGATCAACCATTTGAAACGAGCATTCCGTTCGATGTTTCGACGGCGTCGTTTCACGCAGGCATTACGACGCTATGGGCTAGACAACGCGTGGAAGACTTGATGGATCGCTGGCGCGAGGCGGATGAGGACACGCGAGAGAGCATTCGCACGGGTCTGATTGTTCATGCGATTCGCTACCACCTGGTGACGCGCTTTACTTCGCTCGTGGCCGTAGAGGAAGTCATCGCGAATGTCGGCGGCGAGTCGCGGACAGTTCCCGTGCCCACGGAACTGCCCGACGGCATGCAACTGGACAGGGTCTTCGGTGCGCCGGCTACCGGCACGGCCGATGCGTTTCTCGAAATGCTGGGCGTGATTCTCTTGCTGATTGGCCTGATTATGAGCGCCGCCCTGCGCCAGTTTGTTCGGAAAGCGGAGGCCGCGTCATGAAACCCCTGCGAATCTTCGTAGCCTTGATTCTGTCCGCGGGAGCTTCTCTTACGGCCCGCGCCATGTACCTGCACGCAAAAGCGGATCTAGCAAGCGTGCTGATTCACCGCGCATGGAATAAGACTGTAGTCGATGGCCAGCCTCATCCGCCGTGGCCTTGGGCGGATACTTATCCTGTCGCGCGCTTGGGTATCCCTCGCCTGGAATATGACGAAGTTGTGCTGGAGGGCGCGACCCCGCGCACGCTGGCTTTCGGGCCCGCGCGGTTATTTAGCGGAGCGGGCCTGGGCGAACCGGGCAACGTGGAACTCGCCGGGCACCGCACAAGCTGGTTTCGGCCGCTCGAATCCTTGGAAGACGGTGATCAAATTCAAGTCCAATGGTTCGACGCTCGCAAGCGCGAACTTCGCGAGCGAACTTACAACGTGGACGAGATCCGCATTGTGGCGCCTGAAGACGTGCCTTTGCTGACGCCGCCGTCTGGCGATGCGCTTACGCTGATCACTTGCTATCCGTTTGGGCGGAGCCCGCGCTCCCCGCAGCGATTCGTGGTGCTGGCGTCTCCCGCCGGCCCGAGCCGCCTGACGGACACTTCGCCTTTTGCAAGGCGGGCGCAATTGTAGGAGGCGCACTTCCAAAATCGCGGTGTGAATGCGCGATATCATCTGGCAGGCATGAACTGAGTTTGCTAGACTGGCGCGGCTCTGCGATACAGCACTCGAAGACGCTTCCTTGCGGAATCCGCTGGCGCGGCGGCAGCCGTGTTTCTATTGCCGGAAGCGAGGACTATGCTCGCAGCCCAAGACGCACCTCACATGCAATTCCCGGCAGCAGCCCGAGAGAGAATTGCGATCGCTTCGTATCCCTTCCGGGATTTCATTGCCGGACAGGGCGACAAACCCGGCAGCCCGAAAATGGAATTAAAAGATTTCGCGCGGCACGTGAGCGCCAAATTCAACATTAAGAAAATCGAGCCGTGGAGCGCGCATTTTCGCTCGCTGGAAAAAGCTTACCTCGAAGAGCTTCGCGCCGCTGTATCGCAGGCTCACGGAACAATCGTAAACATCGCGGTGGACGGTGAGCACAGCCCGTACGCACCCGACGCTGCCGAGCGCCAAAAAGCAGTGGCGTTCAGCAAACAATGGATTGACGCCGCGGCGATCGCTGGCTCGCCGAGCGTTCGAACGAACATCCCGCCGGCAAAAGGCTCGAAACCGGATGTGGAGCGAACCGCAGCCAGCTTGAGGCAGGTAGCGGAATATGGTGCAACGAAGAACGTAGTCGTGAACCTGGAAAACGACAATCCCGCGAGCGAGGATCCATTCTTCCTGGTAAAGGTCATCGAAAAAGTGGACAGTCCCTGGCTGCATGCCTTGCCCGATTTTGCAAATACGCTGGCAGCCTACGAGAAAGACTACGCCTACAAGGGAATCGAGGCCATGTTCGGCAAGGCCTACAACATTTCGCACGTGAAAGAAACCGAAGTGGGCGATGGAAAAGACAAAATCGCGCACGTGGATTTGCCGAGAACCTTTGCCATCGCCCGGAAGCACGGTTACAAAGGATATTTTTCGATGGAATGGGACAGCCCCGGTGACCCTTACTCGGGTACTCTTGGACTCATTGAGAAAACACTGAAAAACTTGTCCTGAAACAGTTCAGTTGAGGCGGAATCTCACCGTTACCGTGAGATGCATGGCCACGGCCTGCCCATCCAGCCGGGCAGGCTCGTACTTCCAATGGCGTACCGTTTCGACCGCCGCCTGCTGCAGCAAAACCGGTCCGGAAATCACCTTTGCAGTAGTTACGTTCCCTGTTGTATCAATCAGCGCGTCCACGACCACATCCCCGCTGACTCGGCTTGATTTTGCGAGCTGAGGATATGCGGCGGGCGCCGATCGCAGCAGGCGCGGCTGTTGAACCATTCCTCCAATGGGACCATGCGCGGGGGCAGCCGGACTAACATGGCTCACGAGCACGCCACCAATTGGCCCTCCCAAAGAGGGCGCAAGCTCGGGCTGAATCGCGGGAGCCTCCGCCGATGGGTTGCCCGTCGCACTGGTGTTCAGGGGATGGCTGACATTTGGACCAACCATAGTAAATGTGTGAGCCGCTTCTCGCTTTTCCGGCAAAGAGGCGTCCTCGCGCTTTGTAGTCTTCATCGTGGGCGCCGAGGAAGAGGAATTGGAAGACCCTGCGGGCCTGTAAGAAACTTGACTCTCCTTGTCTTTAGTTCCGCCGTGAACAAACCAAAGAATCCAGCCTCGACCGTCGGCGTCGA
>QHYL01000608.1 GCA_003224105.1 Acidobacteriota bacterium
CATGGTTCTCAAAGAAACATAAAGCTCTTGCGCAGCATCTTCGCGTGTTTGAAGCGGACTGCCGCAAGAGGCAGGACCAAGGAGAATTTTGGTGGGAGTTGAGGCCGTGTGACTACTATGAGTATTTCGAACATACCAAAATCATCTTTCCGGACATCGCGAAGGGCCCAAGGTTTCACTTGGACTCTGAGGGATTCTACCTCGCCAATACAGCTTACTGCCTAAGTATTGCAGACAAGTATTTGCTTGGGGTATTGAACAGCCGCCTATTTTGGTTTGCTATCGGCAATATTTCGATTCCCTTCGGCATGCGGGCTGGCGAGTACCGTTATAGGCTGATCTACCAGTATATGGAGAAAGTGCCGATCCGCGTGATTGACCAAGCAAATGCCCGTGACAAAGCTCTGCACGAACAGATGGTAACGCTGGTTGACCGCGTGCTGGACCTGACCAAAAAGAAGCATTCGGGCAAACTCGCGCCATCAGAACTGGACAATCTGGAGCGTCAAATCGCCGCCACTGATGCTGAGATTGACGATTCGGTTTTCAAGCTCTACGAAATCACGGCAAAAGAGCGCGAGATCATCGAAGGGAGCAATCAATGAGCGAAGTTTGGCTTCCGGTTGGTGGTCGCAACGTCATCACGATTCGTCTGGAATCAAACAACGTTCAGGGGCGAGACATGGCGGGCCAGCCGGCGTTGTATCTGCCACTGCAATTGCAGCTCCTTCACGCAGGGCAACAAAAAGACGTGGACTACACATTGGTCCGACTCGCCGGAAAACTCCAATGTCAGCCGTTGGGCGAATTCGCCAGCTTTGATGTTGGCCCCCTGGCCGAGGTTCCAAATCCTGAACCGTTCTTCAGACACCAGGAGGCACTGGTTACGCTTGACCGCCGACAGATTAGCCGATTCGAGGAGACTCGAGCGGGGAAAGATGCCTACTTCCAGGTCATGCTTACCGGAGTTCTCTGGCACCCCGCCCAGCAGAAGTTTGAGGTAACGCGTGCATCTTCAGGGTTCCTTGAGCTCACCGTGCCCAGGTCGCATTGGATAGACAGGGTTCTCTCGGCGTGGAACCTTTCACACATCAAGGTCGTTGAGATCGAGTTCCCAGGCAGTGCGACAGGTGAAAACTTCCGTAATTCGTATGCACGAGTCGAGGAGGCTGAAAAATTATTTGCGAGCGGACATTACAAACAGGTGTTGACGACCCTACGCCTCTCTTTCGAGGCTTTGGCCAAGAGCTTTGGCTCTGAGAAAGCAACCAAAGAGTTCTTCGAATCCTTCTTTGCATCGGCGCATCCCGAGAAAAAGGAAAAGGCACGCGACGCAGTGAACGGTATCTACAGATTCCTCCACTTGGGACCACACGAGCAGGCAAACCATGCAGACTCAAACACTCAGCCCGTGGTTACGCGCGAGGATGCGCGCTTCGCGTTGACGCTGGCCTACGCGATATTCGAGTACATCACTCCAAGCGCCTGAATTGAACATTCGACGGTTCCGCAGGAGTTCACATCTCGCGTGGGCACTTACGCGGTTCGTTAACTGGCGCCTAATGGGTTGTTGCAGTACCATTCGGACAATGGAGAAGCCCATGCCCGAAACTGAAGAGTTAACAGAGCCGAAGAAGCAGACGGAATCCGCGAGAAACAGCCGACCCAAGCGGTCAGCAAGACGCAAGAGGAACAAGTCAGGGCATGGGCGCGGCGGAAGACCAACCGCGACTCTGAGCTTCCCGAAGCATGCCGTCTCCAAATGTGTAAGAATCCCTCAAGCCATTCTTGACCAGAACGCGGGAAACCAATGTACTGATAAGGAAGCGACAAAGTTTGCAGGAATGGCTTACACCGGACAGCTCGGGGTGGAGATTAGTTCGGGAATCAAGTACGGCCTTTTGGAACGGCCCTCTCCCGGCCACGTAAAGCCTACCGACCTCACTCGCCGCATCGTCCGACCTCAAAAGGCAACCGACAAAAGAGATGCCATGCGTGAAGCAGTGCTTAACGCACCTGGCATTTCCGATGCCTACAAGCACTATCGGGGTGAACATCTGCCGGACTTGCCCTTCCTCAAAAATACGGTACGAGACACTTTTCATATTCCCGAGGACAAGGCCGATGAATTTGTGACCGTTTTCATTGAGACACTTAAGGACGCAGAGCTGCTAGAGGATGTCGGCGGAAAGCAACGGGTTCTCGATGTGACACATACCGCCGATGTTGAAGGAACGAGCGCAAGCGCCGACGAACATTTGAAGAAGGTCAGCAAAGGTGTTTCCGTCCAATCAACGGACACATGCTTTGTAATGATGCCGTTCGCGGACCCGCTGGGAGGTTACTACGCCAGTGTTTACGAACCTGCCATTAAGAAGGCTGGACTGAAAGCAGTGAGAGCTGATGCTGACATATACGGTACGGGGAAGATCATCGACCAGATATGGTCAGGCATAAACTCTGCGAAGGTACTTGTGGCGGAGCTCACTAAACGGAATCCGAACGTTTTATACGAACTTGGTCTCGCGCACGCGCTCAAGAAACCGGTTGTCCTTGTTTCCTCAAACGAAGAAGATGTGCCATTTGACGTGAAGCATGTCCGCGTTATTTATTATGACGTGAACGACCCATTTTGGGGCAGCAAGCTCATCGATAAGGTTGCTGAAAACATCGTGTCGGCCTTGAAAAATCCGAAAGAAGCGATGTTATTTCGTGATGGAGAGGGGTGAGAACTCTAAGCGAGTTTGGTCTCGTCATCGAAGTTTGCTTCGTGTACCCGCCGTGTACCTCAGTTGGGCGAATCGGGTGTTTTTGGCGTTTTTCTCGTTTAATAGAATGAATAACTTACGCGCTTTCAACGTCGCTTTTAGTTCGATCCCCACCGCCCCTACCAATCATCCCATTTGCTCCCAATG
>QHYL01000609.1 GCA_003224105.1 Acidobacteriota bacterium
TCAGACTGGCGAGCGTGATTACGACGCGGTGCGCACTGCTTACGCGCGCCGCGAAATCCTCGCTGAAGTCCTCCCGTTCATGACCAATATGCCCGAGCGTTTTGCCTGGGCCGACGTCATCGTTTGCCGCGCTGGAGCCATCACGGCTGCGGAAGTCGCCGCCGCGGGCCGCGCCGCCATTTTCATCCCTTTCGGGAGAGCCACCGACAGCCATCAATTGCGCAACGCGCAGGAAATGGCGCGCGCCAACGCCGGGCGCGTCATCACGGAGCCCGAACTGACCGTTGAAAAATTAACCGGCGAAATTTTCTCCTTGCTCGACCAGCCCGGCGAAATCGAAAGGCTTTCTTCCAACGCGCGTGCATTGGCCCGTCCTCATGCCACGCAGGAAATCGTCAATCTGATCGAAGAGGCCGCAAACGTGCAAGCTAAACGGTGAGGCAAATCGGTGAGGGCAAATCCATGATGGTCTCCTTTCGCAATTTCCAACGGATTCACCTGGTGGGCATCGGCGGCATCGGCATGAGCGGCATTGCCGAAGTGCTTCTGACCCTGGGTTACTCGGTTTCCGGATCGGACGTGAAGCTTTCGAACATCACCGAGCGGTTACAGAACCTGGGCGCCACCATTTACGAGAGCCACAAGGCTTTGAACGCCGATGGCGCACACGTCGTCGTCACTTCCTCGGCGGTGAAGCCGGACAATCCGGAAGTCGTTGAAGCCCACAATCGGAAGATCCCGGTTATTCCGCGCGCCGAAATGCTCGCGGAATTGATGCGTTTGAAATACGGCATCGCCGTCGCTGGCGCCCACGGCAAAACCACCACAACTTCGATGGTAGCTTCCGTGCTTGCCGCGGCGCATCTCGATCCCACGTTTGTCATCGGCGGCCGCGTCAACCAAGCCGGAACCACGGCGCGCTTGGGCAAAGGCGAATATTTTGTCGTCGAAGCCGACGAAAGCGACCGCAGCTTCCTGATGCTCGCTCCCGTCGTCGCCGTCATCACCACCATCGACCGCGAACATCTCGACCAGTACACCTCGCTTAAAGACATTCAGGACGCCTTCATCCAGTTCGTGAATCGCGTGCCGTTTTATGGCGCCGCCATTCTTTGCATCGACGAAGCGAACGTCCAGGCCATCATTCCCAGCGTAAAGCGCCCCATCATTACTTATGGGACTTCGAGCCAGGCCGACCTGGTCATCAGTGACGTGAAGCTCGATGGTTTGCAAAGCGAGTTCCGCCTCACCTATAAAGGCGACGACCTGGGCCTCTTCCACCTTTCACATCCCCCCGGGATGCACAACGTCCGCAATGCTGGCGCCGCTGCTGCAGTGGCCCTGTATCTCACCGTTGCTTCCGATCTGATTCGCGAGGGCCTTGCAAAATTCGCCGGAGTCGGCCGCCGTTTCGACATCAAGGGAGTGGTGAACGACGTCACCGTCATCGACGATTACGGCCATCACCCGGCGGAAATCCGTGCCACCCTCGAAGCGGCCCGCGGCTGCAAATTCAACCGCCTGCTCGTGCTTTTCCAGCCGCATCGCTTCACCCGCACGCAGCATCTTTGGGACGAATTCTGCCGCGCGTTCAATCAGGCGGACATTTTGGTCATAGGCGATATCTATCCCGCGAGTGAGTCGCCCATCCCCGGCGTGACGAGCGAAGCCCTTGCCAACGCCATTCGAGGCGCCGGCCACAAAAACGTTCACTACGCTCGCTCGCTTCAGGAAGGCATCGAACTCTTGCTAAAGCAGGCGCGCCCCGGCGACGCGATTCTGACCATTGGAGCGGGCAACATCAGCCGCGCCAGCAACGATCTCGTGACTCTTCTCTCAGCGGAGCATCCGGCGCAACATGCGCATTAACGACCCCAACGTGCTCAAAGGTTTGGCGGAACTCGGCGTCGAGCTCCGGCCCGCTGCCAGGCTCTCGGACCTGACTTCTCTCGGCATCGGCGGCACCACGGACCTGCTCCGCATCACCAAACACGAAAGCATTCCCGGCTTGCTCAATCTTCTCGACGCAAACCACATTCCTCACAAATTCCTCGGCGGCGGTTCAAACCTGCTGGTGGATGACGGAGAGCTTCCCTGGGTTGTCTTGCAACTCGCTTCGCCCGAACCCGGCGTCGTCCTCGAAGGCAATCTCGCACGCGTTGATGCCGCCGCGGACCTCGGCCGCACCGTCACCTTCTGTGCAAAACACGATTTGGGCGGTATGGAAGGCTTGATTGGCGTCCCCGGCACGGTTGGCGGGGCCCTGCGCATGAATGCCGGCGCCTACGGCATGCAAATCGGCAGCTACGTCCGCGAGGTCAAGCTCTACCGCGCCGCCACCGGGGAAATCGAGACCCTCCGGGGCCATCAGATTTCTTTCGAATATCGCCACACTTCTTTTGCGGCTGATGATATGATGCTCGCAGTGATATTGGAACTACCCTCCAAACCGTACAACGAAATCCTAAAAGGCATTCGTATCTGCAACGAAAAACGGCGCTCCAGCCAGCCGCTTGGGCAAAAAAGTGCCGGCTGCATCTTCAAAAACCCTCCTGGCGCTTCCGCGGGCCGCATGATTGACGAACTAGGACTCAAGGGTCTCTCTGTGGGCGATGCGCAGGTAAGCGACCGCCACGCCAATTTTTTCGTGAATACGAGCCGCGCTTCCGCTAAAGATATGCTGGCGCTGATTGCCGACGTCCGTGAGCGTGTCCAAAAGGCTTACGGCGTGGGCTTGGAAAACGAGGTGGTGGTTTGGAACGCCTGAAGCCCATGCAGCGGAACACAACCGCGGCTGCGGAATCCACGGAGCGTTACCGGCCGGAGCTGATTGCTGACGAAGAGCCGCGCTACCTGCGCCGCCAAAAGCCCGTCGAAATCCGCCGCAAAAAGCTCGGCGGGCGCGCATGGATGTTCTACCGCCGCGTCCTGGTTTTCACCGCTGCAGGCGCCACACTGATTGCCGGCGCGTATAACGGAACGAGATTTCTTCTCTACTCGCCGTCCATGTTGCTGCTCAAGCCCGGGCAAATCGAGCTGACCGGCAATCACGTGGTCACCCGCGAAGCCGTGTTGAGGCCCTTTGCGCAAGATCGCAATCGCAGCGTCCTGCAAATTCCCCTCGATGCGCGCCGCAGTCAGCTCGAGCAAATTCCCTGGGTCGAATCCGCGACTTTGCACCGGATTCTTCCGAATCGCATTCGCGTCGAACTCACGGAGCGCATGCCCGTCGCTTTCGCGCGCAATAGCAATGAAGTGGAGCTGATTGACCCGCACGGCGTGATCCTTGATCGCCCTCAAGATATGGACTTTCAATTTCCCGTCGTCACCGGCGTCTCCGACGACTTGCCCCGCGATCAGCGCGAAAAGCGCATGCAACTGTTTCAGGAATTTATGAAAGGCATCGAGCTCGTGCGCGGCGGCGCGACGCAAACCGTCAGCGAAGTGGACCTCTCGATTCCCAAAGACCTGCGCGTGGTCCTGACCGGGCTCGCCAGCCCCACGGACACGCAGGCCGTCACCGTCCATTTTGGCTCAAGCGATTTTTCCGGCAAGTTCAAGATGCTCGTCGACAATTTTTCGCAGTGGCAAGCCCACACGGGGCGCGTGCAGTCGATTGATTTGCAGTACACGCGGCAAGTGGTCGTGAATCCCGACACCAGTGCGGGCGCGATGACCGCAAGAACAAAATAGATTTCGTCCTTGGAGCGGCGCATTGACGAAGAAAGACAAGTACTTGGTCGGGCTCGACATAGGGAGCACAAAAACCTCCATCCTCATCGCCGAACTCGAAGGCGAACTTGTAAAGTTCCTGTCTCTGGGCGCCGCCGAATCCAAAGGTTTGCGCAAAGGACTCATCGTCAACCTCGATTCCACGGTGAGTTCCATCCGCCGCGCCGTTGAAGAAGCGGAAGGCGTCGCCAACGTTCCCGTCGAAGAGGCGCTCATCGGCGTCGCCGGAAATCATGTGCGTGGCGTCAATAGCCGCGGCGGCATCACGCTGGGGCCGCGCCCGCGCGACATCGAACGCGAAGACGTGCGCCGCGCCGTGGATGCCGCGCGCAACATCTCTCTCCCCGAGGACCGCGAAGTCCTCCACGTCCTGCCGCATGAATTCATCGTGGATTCGCAGGACAGCATTCGTGACCCCATTGGCATGGTCGGCCAGCGCCTGGTCGCCAACGTTTACGTCGTCACTTCTTCCATCGCGGCCTCGCAGAATCTCGTCACCGCCGCGAACAAAGCCGGGATTCTTGTTAGCGACACGGTGCTCGAACCGCTTGCGTCCGCTG
>QHYL01000025.1 GCA_003224105.1 Acidobacteriota bacterium
GCCCTCGGAAGTGAACCTTCCCCGCACATCCTGTGAAATCACGACGTAACCGCGCGCCGCGGCTCGCAGCCCAAAATTCATCTCTCCTGTTTTGTCGTAAGGCGTTCGCACGAGCAACACCGGAAATTTCCCGTCGGCTTTGGGGCGATAGATATCCGCGCGCAGCGTCACGCCATCGCGCATTTTCGCGGCAACGCCCCGCTCCACCGTCACCTCATATTTTTCTTCTGCTGCAAGGCCTGGTGGCGCAAATTGCGACGCGCCAGCCGCGAAAAGGAAAGAGGCGACAATCCTCCGCATGGCCTTCAGTGCAATTCTTTCTAATTTCCCATTCATGCATCGCCCCTTGCATGGACGCAATGATTTCAGCAAGTGTTGGAGCCTAGGTCGTCATCGCCACTCTGTCAAGCTGCGCATTCCGATTTATCCTTCTATATTACTAATATGGTGATGGGCGCGCGGATCGAGCAGGATTGCCGTAAGAGAAAGAAAACAAAGGGCTAGACCTAGCAGGGCGGCTCGTTGTTGCTGCGCTGGCCGTTAGCGCACATGTCAGGAACGCGCCGCGTAGTCGGTCTGGCCTTGATTTGCCCTTTTCACGTCAAGCACGAAGCAACTCGACTTGTTACCTTTCCACCCAACAGGACCTTTGGTCCTCTGCCAAGGCACGTCAACAGCTTCGTAACTAACTCTATTTAAATGGTTTATCACGCCGAGAGGGTTGGTTCCCAAAGTGCCGTTCTTAGGCTGTCTTTTAGGGTTGCCCTGAACGGGCATGTGATTTGACGTGGCCGGAAACTTAAGCACGTAAGAGGAATCAATGAATCAACGCAACCTACATGGGACCGCCCAAAGAAGCCGAGGTTTCTCAACTCTCGAACTGCTCTTGGTCATGGTCGTCTCGCTGGTCATCGCCGCCTTGGCCATACCGGGATTTAACCAAGTAAGGCGCACCCTGCGTATCTCCGGCGATGGCAGGGAGTTGAACGGGGCCATTAACCAAGCGAAAATGCTGGCCGCCGCTGACTTTACGCTTGCGCGAGTGTACTTCGACCTTGGTGCAAATGCGCCAAACACCTTCCATGTGGATGTGTGGAACAAGGCAGGGAACGGAGGAGCTGGGTGCTGGCAGTTGGCCAGTGACGAAAACAACCCGAACAACCCGTGCTTCGTAGCGGGCACGAGCCCGGTTCAGAGCCTTTCGCCAGGCGTCACGTTTGGCTTTGCTGGAATCGGCGCCCCTCCCCCCAATACGCAAGCGAACGGCATAAGCCAAGGACCTCGATGCCTTCCAGTGAACGGAAGGAGGCTCGGGCAATTGGCCACAACGGCTTGCATCACTTTCAATTCGCGGGGCGTTGCCATTGACACCAACACTGGTGCGCCCACGGGAAACGACGCTGTGTATATCACCGACAACGCGCAAGTCTACGCAGTGACGGTTGGCGCTACGGGCATGAGCCAGGTGTGGGCCAATAACGTGAACGTCAACGCAAACTGGTATCGGAAATAAGGACGAGAAATTATGAGACAGCACGGTTCCATCCGAATTTGCAACCCCAAAACGAATGCACAGGCGGGCATAAGCCTTATCGAAACCCTGATCGCCCTCGGCATCCTGCTGATCGCCGCGGCCGGAATCATGGCCCTGGCGACGGTGGCCATGTCCACCACGGAAACACAAGGCCACTTGGCATCCCGTACCGCCGAGTATGGCCAAGACAAGATGGAACAACTACTAGCCCTACTGTACGGAGATACTAACACTGACACTACTGTTTTTCCTGCCGTTGTCAACCCGGGGGTCGGAACGGGTCTCAAGGTGGGGGGCGGCTTGAATCCGAACGCCCCGGTAGTGGGATACTCGGACTACGTCGACGCAGCCGGAAACCCAGTGGCCGCTGCGGCAAACTGGTCCTACATTCGCGTCTGGCAAATCACTCAGGCCGCCCCGAACATGATCCAAATCTCCGTTCGGACGCAGGTTCGACACTCGATAGGCAGTGCCAGCCAGACCGGCATTCTTCCCACATCTACCATAACGAGCTTGAAATCAAGCCCCTTTTGAGGCGTCTGTGTGCGGCAACCTGAGAAAGAGTGGAAACTTATGATGCGCAAAAAGCAAGCCGGGTTCACATTGATGGAAACGATGGTGTCCCTGGTGGTTCTCCTGGGCGTTTCCGCGATCGTTATGTCGGGGATGGTTCAAATGATGTATACGCAGGGAACCATTGCGAACCGCACGGAAATGCATACCAGCGTGCGCAGCGCGACCGAGCTGCTGCAGCAGGAAATAGGTCAAGCCGGGAAAGTCTCACTGCCGCCTCCTCCGCCAGGCACAGCTTGGGCGATGGTGGGTCCAGCTCCCGCCGGCGTGGCTGTTAACCTAGCAACGGGCATAATTACTCTGGACGTGACTTTTAACGTTGTTGACAGCGCCTTTAACCCGGTCCTCTTCGAGGGGGAATGGGTGACCGTGGAGGCGGGTCAGACACTAGCTCTTTGTCCGACGTGCGGCCGGGAAACCGTCCAACTGACTTGCGCCGCTGGACCGGGGAACTGTCCGAATTCATCAAACACTTGGAGAGCGACCTTTGTTGATAATCACGTGCTCGCGCCGATTCCGGGGACGGGCACCGTGGGGGCCCAAATCAGCTTGCCCGGAGCGTTTTCCACGGGCATCGTCCCGCCCGCAGCCGGGGTCATGCCAGCTCCGCCAGCCGGCTACGCGGGCTACCCAGTGTTCCCAGCGGGCTACCCGGTGGGCAATCAGCCCGCCAAAGGATCATCAGGCACGGTGTTGAAGCTTTACGGCGATGTGAACGGCGACGGCGAGATGGTATTCGTGGAATACACCTGCGTCCAAGGCACTCCCGCCGCTCCTGGCTTCTTGTATCGCAACCAGGTCAGGTTCATGGATAGCCAGGTTGTGCCTCCTAATGATCCTTCGAAGATCGTATTGACGGGCGTGCTGCAAAATCCAAATGATGCAGCAGGCAACCCGGTTCCCTGCTTTACGTATCAGCTTCAGACAAAAGGCGGGCTCAACGCGGCGGCCAGTGACTTGGCATTTGTGACCGACGTGGCGGTTACGCTCACCGTGCAAACGTCAAATCCCGACCCGCAAACGCACATATTGCAGCAGGAGACTAAAGCATTGTTGAACATTTCTCCGCGAAACGTTTACGACGCCTGGGATTTTGCGACTCTGGACTATTCCGATCGCATTCAGCCCGCTCCGCCGCTAATCAAGGCGAACATTTTGATCAATTACCAATAATGGGTACAGCCATGAAGATCGTAAACGGAGAAATGCTCATGAAACGCAACAACCAAAGAGGTTCCGCTCTAATTTTTGCCCTGATCCTTTTGCTGGTGCTCTCGGCCATGGCCGGGTCTCTCATGTTTCTGTCGAAGTCCGAGACCTTTTCCAGCATGAATTACCGCATGATGACCCAGGCGCGTTATGGCGCGGAAGCCGGCGTGAACGCGGCGGCGAACTTCATCATGAACACCTATGTGCCCCCTGCCGCAGTCCCGGCCGGCACCCAGAACTTTGCAGGCTTTAATACCAACGTGTATCCGGTGACCGACGCAGCCGGTAATCCCATTTTCTTGTCCACGTTGAACGGACAGGCTGCCAACTACCCAGGCGGGCAACAGAATGCCTTTACCAACGCCATGAATGCCACGCAGCCTTTGCAGGCCGGCGCTAACACCGTGAACTACAGCGCTTCCGCGCAGTTGATGACCATGGTTTCCATTACGCCGTTTGGCACCACAACTCCGGTGACAATTCAGACCTGGCAAATCACCGCGCATGGCGATGTCGCCAACGTGCGCAATGCGCAAGCAGAAGTGGTTACCACCCTTGAGCGTTATATCTCGCCGGCTTTTTCCTATGCCGCCTTTGCCGATGCCAACGGCTGCGCCTCGCTCAGTTTCACCGGCAATGGCACCACCAACAGCTACGATTCCGCGGCCCTCACTGCCAACGGCGGTGCCATCAACCCGGGAGCCAACGGAGCGGGCATACCACTCAACGGCTTCGGAGGCAACGTCGGCACTAACGGAAACCAGGACGACACCGGCGCTAACGTCCAGATTAACGGTTCGTTGTCCACCCCCAATGCGGGTGTCGGCGCTTGCGGGGCCGGCAACGTGACGGCGTTTAGCGGCAACCTGAATCAGGTCACAGGCGGGCTTGTCCATCTGTCCCAGCCGGTTACTTTCCCCATTCCCACTGTGTATCCGCCGGGAGCAACGAATGTCAACGCTACAGCAACGCTCGGACCCACGGTTGATCCTGCTCATTGTGTGGGCACGACTTGCAGCTATGGGGACATCAACCTTGCGGGTGGCAACATTGTCACGCTGTATCCCGGCACTTACAATATCAACAGCATCTCGATCACCGGCAACGCCCAGCTTGTGATTGCTCCTGACCCTGTCACTGGGCAGTACGGGCCGGTGGTCGTCAACGTGGCGGGAAATAACAATGCCACTCCCATCGACTTGGAAGGAAAAGGTATCGGCAACCCAACCTTCAATCCTGCGATCCTCCAGTTCACTTACGCAGGAAACGGTTTGATCAAAATCGCCGGCAATGGCGCGAGTGCGGCAGTGTTATACGCCCCCAACGGCACCGCCTCCTTCAGGGGAAACGGCACTTTTTATGGATCGGTCATCGCGAATCAGTTGACCGACGTAGGTAACGGCGCCGTTTACTACGACATGCATCTCAAGAAGGCGCTGTTTACCATCGGAAATTACGTGCTCAATACCTTTACCTGGAACAAGTACTGATTTCAGCAAAAGCAATCAAGACATAAAGCATTCAGCTTTTCGAGAATTAGGAGCCGGCGCGCGAAGCCGGCCCCTTTTCTTTTTCCTGACAAGTCTTCGTAGCGACTCATTTTCTTGGCCGAACCCTTCCCCGGTGTTTTGGCGCGCAGCCGCTCTTTGGATTGCAACTGCGCGGGGGGCTATAATGTCCGGATGCAAAATCATCAGAAAAGCGCGCCGATGCACGGCACTACGGTTTTGTGCGTGCGCAAGGAAAACAAAGTGGTGCTGGTCGCCGATGGCCAGGTCACCATAGGCGATCACGTGATGAAACACACGGCGCGCAAGACGCGCCGCTTGTACAACGATAAAGTCCTGGCGGGATTTGCCGGCTCGACCGCCGACGCGATTACTTTATTCGAACGTTTTGAAGGGAAGCTGCAGGAATCTTCCGGCAATCTGCAAAAGGCCTCCGTCGAGCTGGCCAAGGAATGGCGCAAGGACCGCGCGTTGCGTCACCTGGAAGCCATGCTCGTGGTGGCCGACAGCAAAAGCACTTTTATCCTTTCCGGTAATGGCGACGTCATCGAGCCTGACGATGGAATCGTGGCCATTGGTTCCGGCGGCAGCTTTGCCCTGGCCGCGGCGCGCGCGATGCTGAAGCACTCGAAACTAACCGCCAAGGACCTGGCCATGGAAGCCATGCGCATCGCCAGTGAGATCTGCATCTACACGAATGAAAATTTTACCGTCGAAGAGCTTTAGACCTGGGCTCGGATTTCGGATTTGAGCGCTTGTGTAAGTCCGTTTTCTCGTTCATTGTGAGATGGTTCCCCCCAGCCGACCTTAGCGCCCACGGATTGGGCGAATTTGTTGTAAACCATCGTGGGGCGTGTAGCATCTTCTAGTTAGGGGATGTTAGGCTTTGGCTGTGCCTCTCTTCACACAAGACCTTAAGACGGAAAACTGGGAACTAGGGAACTACGTGGGGAACCAGGAATGACCACCAAGTCCGAAAAAGAATTAGTCCTTGCGCCTGGCAGCAATGGGGCTGTTACGGGCGAAGAGGAAGGGATTCTTCCGGCGCTCGATGACATGACGCCGCGCGAGATTGTCGTCGAGCTCGACAAGTATATCGTCGGGCAAGCGGCCGCGAAACGCGCCGTCGCCGTGGCCCTGCGCAACCGCGTGCGCCGGCAAAAACTTCCTCCGGAGATTGCGGATGACGTCTTGCCGAAAAATATTCTGATGATAGGACCGACAGGCGTGGGGAAAACCGAGATTGCCCGCCGCCTGGCGCGACTTGCGGGATGCCCGTTTATCAAGGTGGAAGCCTCGAAATACACGGAAGTCGGTTATGTAGGCCGCGATGTGGAGTCCATGGTGCGCGACCTTGTGGAAACCTCGATTGACATGATTCGCGAGGAAAAGCTGGATGAAGTGGCGGACCGCGCTGAACAAGCCGCGGAAGAACGCGTGCTCGATCTCTTGCTTCCTCCTCTTCCTTCTGCCGCTCCCGGCACTCCTGAAAGCGAAGTCGCGGCGCAGCGCGAGCAGAATCAGCGCACACGCGAAAAGCTGCGCACGCAGCTTCGCGAAGGCAAGCTGGATCAGCGCATGGTGGACCTGGAGGTGCGCGAGCGCATGATGCCCGCGTTCGAAATTATTTCCAGCCAGGGCGGCGAGATGGAAGGCATGGATGCTTCGAAGATCAACGACATGCTTTCCGGCATTTTCGGCCAGCAAAAGAAAAAGCGCAAAATGAGCGTGGCCGACGCGTTTGAATACCTGATCCAGGAAGAGGAAAACAAGCTGCTGGATATGGAGCTGGTCACGCGCATGGCCGTCGAGCGCGCCGAGCAGATGGGAATTATTTTCATCGACGAAATCGACAAAGTGGCCGGCCGCGAATCCGGCCATGGCCCGGACGTTTCCCGCGAAGGCGTGCAGCGCGATATTCTGCCCATCATCGAAGGCACCACCGTCAACACACGCTACGGCATGATCCGAACCGACCACATCCTGTTCATTGCCGCCGGGGCGTTTCACGTCACCAAGCCTTCGGACTTGATCCCCGAACTCCAGGGCCGCCTGCCCATTCGCGTTGAACTACAGTCGCTGAAGGAAGAGGATTTCATTCGAATCCTCACCGAGCCAAAGAACGCGCTCATCAAGCAATACATCGCGCTTCTGGAAACCGAAGGCCTGAAGCTGAATTTCACCGAAGATGCGGTGGCGGCCCTCGCGCGCTTCGCCACGAGCGTCAACGAGCAAACGGAAAACATCGGCGCTCGCCGCCTGCATACCATTCTCGAAAAAGTTCTCGACGAGATTTCCTTCGAGGCGCCTGACCTGAAGAAAAAGAACGTGAAAATCGACGCCGCTTACGTCAACAAGCAGCTCGTGGACATCGTGAAAAACCAGGATCTGAGCCGCTACATCCTGTAGGTCCGAAACTCGAAAATGGAAATTCGAAATTCGGAAAGAGTCCGGCGGCGGGCGAGGGAGTATTGGGGGCTCTCCAATTTCAATTTCGAGTTTCGATTTTCGTAATTCTCCTGGCCGCGGGTTGCGGGGCCCCTGGCGATCCCGTTCCTCCAGCGCCGCTGGTTCCTGTTGCCGTGTCGGATCTCTCCGCGCGCCAGGCGGGTGACGGCGTCGAACTCGTTTTTTCGCTTCCGCCCAAAACTGTTTCCGGAGAAAGACTCACAGCTCCTCCAGCCATCGAGATTGTTCGCGGTTCTCTGAAGCCGAATGGCGCGCCCGAGCCGAAATCGTTTCGCGTCGTCTACACGATTCCCGGCGCGCTCGTTACGAACACTGTTGCTTCAGGACATGTTCGCTTGACGGACCCGATCTCGCCTTCGGAAACGAAAGAGCACCCCGGTGGAACGTATGCCTATCTCATTCGAACGCGCCTCTCGAAAAAGCGCGCTTCCGCCGACTCAAATGTTGTTACGGCACGCGTGTTTCCCGTTCCGCAACCCATCTCAGCCGTTCAAATCCAGGTCACAGAAACCGCTTTGAACCTTACCTGGCCCGCGCCAACGCAAACGTCCGGCGGCGACCCTCTCGCGGGCATCTCCGGCTACCGCATCTACCGCGCTGAAATCGATCCGCACTCGGCTGTTCCTGCTGGCAAAGACCTCTCCACAGTTCACTGGATTGTCCCTCTGGCGCTTCTCGGGCCATCCGGGGCAACCAGCTACAGCGATACGCAATTTGAGTTTGGGAAAGGTTACGTTTACGTCGTCCGCAGCGTTATTTCCGTGGATGGAAATGAAATCGAGTCCGACAACTCCGAGCCCGTCACCGTCACGCCCCTTGACACATTTCCGCCGGCTGCGCCTCAGGACCTCGTTGCCGCCGTGCTGCCCGGGGCGACTCCTTCCACGTTCGTCGTGGACCTGTCGTGGTCCATCAATCTGGAAACCGATTTCGCCGGTTATCGCGTCTATAGAAGTGAGCAGGAAGGCGTAACAGGCCAGCTAGTTACTCCGGACTTGCTGCCTACACCGGCTTTTCGTGACAGCTCTGTCGTACCGGGTCGCCGTTATTGGTATACGGTGACGGCCCTGGATCGCGCGGGAAACGAAAGCGCGCCGAGCACTTCCGTTGCTGTTGACATCCCGCAACCGCCTTCGTAGATTCGTTGCTTCATTGCGGCATTCTTGGGAGCCCAGCTTCGGATGTTTATTCGAACAAATTTGCCTGGTTCTCGGCGGCTGGATTTCCTTCGCAACGCGGCCATTCGCACCGGCGTTTACACGGGTGTTTGTCTAAGTTTTGTGTTTACTGCCTGGCTGGTAATCGCCAACCAGGTTCCTTTTCTGGAGCGCTTTGCCTTCGAGCGAAATATCGCCGCGGCCGCCGTTCTCGGTTTTCTCGCGGCTGTCCCGGTACTGCGATTTCTTCGCTGGCCCGGAAATCTCCTGGCTTCAAGCATGATTGCTTGGGTGATCTTTAGCTTGGTCTACCGCATGCTTTGCATGATCTATCATGGGCTCGGCAATTGGCACACCACCTTCCAGGTTTTCATGGAGGGGGCCGTGGTCTACATGATTTTCACGACGTTGTCCTGGATTGGCGCAATTATCCGAAGGGCCCGCGCCGCCGAGATTTCTCATCCCAAGCCTCAACCCCGGCGCCGCGAGAGCTGACACGAAATGAAAATTTGCCGCTACGTTCCGCGCAATACCGCTTCACCGCCCTCCCCGCGCTATGGCCTCATCGAAGGCGAAAACGTAGTTGAAATCGCCGGTCTGCCGTGGAGCCAATGGACACGCGGCGAGCACTCTTCGCGCCTTGCGGATGTGCGGCTCCTCGCTCCTGTGGAGCCTTCGAAGATTGTTTGCGTTGGCCGCAACTACGCGGCGCACGCCGCCGAATTCGGCAACGAAGTGCCCAAGGAGCCTTTGATCTTTCTGAAGCCCTCCACGTCCATCATCGGCCCGGAAGAGCCCGTGGTCCTCACGAAGTATTCCAAGCAAGTGGAACATGAAGGAGAGCTTGCCCTCGTTGTTGCGCGCCGCTGCTCGCATCTGCGCGATCCTGAAGATGCGCTCTCTTACCTTCTTGGCTATACCTGCCTTAACGACGTTACGGCGCGCGATTTGCAGAAGAGCGACGTGCAATTCACGCGCGGCAAAGGCTTCGACACTTTTTGCCCCGTTGGTCCGCACATCGAAACCGATCTCGATCCTTCGAGCCTTCTCGTCGAAACGCGGGTCAACGGGGCCATCCGCCAGTCGGGCAAGACCTCCCTTATGATTTACTCGGCGCCTTTCCTGGTTCGCTGGATTTCCCGCATGATGACGCTGCTTCCAGGGGACGTGATTGCCACGGGCACTCCCGCGGGCGTGGGTCCGCTTGCTGCGGACGACACAGTTGAAGTGGCTGTTTCTGGGATTGGTGTATTGCGTAATCCGGTGCGCGCCCCCCAAGATTGATTCCCGTTAGGCCGCAATTTCGCTAGAATACGCGGTAGTGGGGCTGCGACCGTTGGAATGCGTCCGTTGCGTTGCTATCGCCCAGTCTTGGCGCCCCATGCAATCCCCGGGATTCAATGGAGTCGCTTTGCTAATAGCCTTGCCCGCCGATTGGAAGCTGATGCTTGCCATGGGTGGCGCGGCCATCGCCGCCGTCGCCATGATTGTCTATGCTTTTCTTCGGCCGGAAGGCGACCCGGAAGCGGAGGAACGGCAGCGCCGCCTGCATTTGAATCAAATCGGCCGCATCGCCGAAGGCCAGGTCGTCGATTTGGTGGAGAATCCGCCCGAACCGCCAAAGCCGCGCAAGCGCTTGTTTGGCCTTGGCGTTCATCGGCTGGTGGACCTTCGCCCCCGCCATCTCGTCTCCTACAGCTATGCGATTTCCGGCGTGGTCTATCACACCGCTCAGGACATCACCGGACTAGAAAGTCAGGTTCGCCTCGATCGCGTGGTTCCGGGGCAGCCCGCCAGCGTCAAGTACGATCCCTCTAACCCCGTGGATTCCATTCTTGTGGCCGACGACTGGTCTGGCTTGCGCTAGTCTTGAAGCGCCTGCGTTGTTTTGGAAGGTCCGCTGCAAGTTCAGGAATTCTATCGTTGATCCTCCAATCGCGCCGCCTCAGCTGCCTGTCCGCCAGCAATCGTCACCGGATGCGGCAGAATCATTTCGAGAGGCGAACCCTCTCCCACAAAGAAATGACGGCTCCGCGCAAGCAAGACAAAAGATACGATGGTCCCCGCGGCGAGGCCGGTCATGCTTCCTATGGCCACGCCTTTAGGGGTATCGGTCGTCATGGTCATTCCTGCGAAGGTGGTCGTTTGCGTGGTATGAGCGGCAGCGCCAATCGCCGTGCCAAGGCCCGAACCGACGAATGGTGCAAGCAAGGCCACTGTTTTGGCCGCGTTGCCTGGGTTTCTCCACGCTGTGCCTTCCCCGCTCGTAATTTCAAGCGGGCCTTTCATGCTGACGACAGAGCCATCGATCAAGGCGACCGAAACCGACTGCATCAACAGCTCGGCCCGGCTGCCTTGCCTGGTGAGTTTCTCTACCTTGCCTTGGACAAAAGCTCCTGCAGGGATGACCACCTGATTTTCAGCCAGCACAGGCGCCGTGGTCTCCGCAAAAATGGTATCGCCGCGATGCGTGTTCTTGCTGTCGATGGGGTGTGTGAGAATGAGAGCAAGCTGGGTTCCTGCGGGAAGAGTGACCGGGGCAGGATTCTGCGCGGGCGCTTGCGGAGATGCTTGCTGGCCCGGCGGACCGTCAGGGCGGGGTGGTTCCTGTTGCCCTTGCGCAGATTGTTGTGTCTGCTTTGACCAACATGGCGCGGAAAACAAGAAGACCGCCAAAACCATCCAGAGAGCCTGCATTTTCCGAAGAGTTCGAGGAACTAAGAAGAGAACGTCCAGAGGAAGAATCCTTGACGACATAGGGACCTCCTGAAGAACCCTTGAAACCCAGGGTCGTGCGCGGCCGGAAAACGCACATACATAGGACGGCAAAAATACCAACCCTGGGTACTCGGGAAAGTTCCCGAGCCTCTGCGTCCCACCTGCAGAACTAGCCGGCCAGTTAAAGATGGTTTTGCAGGGCAGGAATTCGGCCGGCAGTTTCTGCCACGAGCCAACCTCTTTGTTTACTCTTAGTGTCCCTACCCTCATTCTCCGAACCGGTTGCCTTAACCTAAGAAGAGGGACCGAAATCCCACACTAAGGAGCCCATATTATGAAGAAGCCGTTCATGCTCGCCGCCGTACTTCTCTTCGGGGCGGCTCTCGTGCAGGCGGACAATAAACATCAGGCCGGTATGATCATAGCCGAAAACTCCGTAGCCTGCGGCTCCACCGTAGAAAAAGGCAAGAAGAACAAACAAATGACCGTCGAGTTGCTCTGCCAGGAGTACGTTGTCCGCACCGCTGGGACCGACTACCACATCCGGCAGATGAAACCCTCGGAAAAAGCCCTGATTCCCGTCAACACTCCTATTGAGTTCACGCTCGACAAAGACAAAATGAAGTTCAGAGCAAACGGAAAATCCTACGAGTACCTCATTGTTTCCGAGGCCGCTGTCGCCGCCGACGCCACCAAGCTCTAAACCCTTCGTGCGTAGGCGGAAGACGGATCGTGCCTATTGTGCCGTCCCGGAAATACGTTCACATAGTCGCTGGACTTTGGCAAAGATCGAATCGGCCGTGGCGATCCAGACCAAGGCTGGGCGTGGGTGTTGGAAGCGCGCACATATTGATCGATTTTCTCCACCAGTTCCTTGACGCTGCGAAACGTCCCGCGACGAATGGCTTGTTGCGTAATCCGGTTGAACCAGATCTCCACTTGGTTCAACCACGAGGCATAGGTCGGAGTGAAGTGCACGTGGAATCGCGGCCGCGCAGCGAACCAGCGTTTCGCTCGTGGATGTTTGTGCGTGGCGTAGTTATCCACGATGATGTGCACCTCCAAGGTCTCCGGCACGTTTTTCTCGATCTCTGTTAGGAAGGCCAAATATTCCTGATGTCGGTGACGCTGTCGGCATTGCGTCAGCACTTTGCCCTTGGCCGTGTCCAGTGCGGCAAATAGCGTGGTGGTCCCGTGCCGTCGGTAGTCATGGGTCACTGGAGATACCTAAATTCCCCAACAATACTATTGCCACTTATTTATGGACACTACGCTAGTTCCCAAGCGCAAAACCCGCTACCAGGAACTGATAACTGACGACTCCTCTTAGTTTGCGCTATTCTTTGGTTGGCAATACTTGGTTGACAATACTTTGAGTCGCATCCCGGTCCTATGAAAAAGATCGTAGCTTCGATTGTGACCACCATCCTCATCGTAGCGATGACTCTCGGAGCCATGTACATCCTGGTTTGGGCGACGATTAAGGTCACTTCGCTGAAATCGCCTTTGCACCGCGCGGGCGCTATGGGTGCGGAACTGCTCCTCGGCGTGGTGCTGCTGCTCGGTACCACCTGGCTCGCCACGCATCTGGCCGTGCGCATCTTTGGCGCGAAAGAGTCTCCGTCCTTGGGATCATCCGAAGCCCTGTCCAAATCCTCGTCCGCGGGAGGATCCGGTGTCTGAAACCAAGCGCAGCCTGATTCCCACGCCAAAGGCTCCCGAAGCTGCCAAAGGCAATGATCGCACGGAAGAGCTGCGGCGCCTCGACGCGGAAGCCGAAGCGGGGGGCGGCGCCGAACGCCGCGAGCGTGAACACAAGGCGGGCAAGTTGACCGCGCGCGAGCGCATCCACCTGCTACTCGACGAGGGCTCATTCGAAGAGCTGGACAAGTTCGTCCGCCATCGCTCTGTGGATTTCGGCATGCAGGAGCAGCGTCCCGCGGGCGACGGCTTCGTTACCGGTTTTGGACGAATCGACGGGCGGCTAGTTTATGTTTTCGCGCAGGATTTCACTGTTTTCGGGGGATCGCTTTCGGAAGCCAACGCGCAAAAAATCTGCAAAATCATGGATCTTGCCGCGCGCGCGGGCGCTCCGGTCATTGGGTTAAACGATTCCGGAGGGGCGCGCATCCAGGAAGGTGTCGCTTCGCTTGCAGGTTACGCGGATATTTTTCTGCGCAACACGCTCTCGAGCGGCGTCATTCCACAGATTAGCGCCATTATGGGTCCATGCGCCGGCGGCGCAGTCTATTCGCCGGCGATCACGGATTTTATTTTCATGACGCGCGAGACCTCATACATGTTTGTCACCGGACCCGACGTCATTAAAACGGTCACCCACGAAGAAGTCTCGAAACAAGAACTCGGCGGGGCGATGACCCACAATGAAAAGAGCGGCGTCGCCCATTTTGTCGCGCGCGATGACGCCGATTGCCTGGCCATGATTCGCGAGCTAATGAGTTTTCTGCCCTCGAACAACCTCGAAGATCCGCCGCGCCGCGCTCCCACGGATTCGCCCACGCGCAGGGATGAAGCCCTGAATATGCTCGTTCCCCCCGATCCGCAGAAACCGTACGACATCAAAGACGCGATTCATTCCATCGTGGATGACGGCTATTTCTTTGAGGTCCACGAGCACTACGCCAAAAATTTGGTCGTAGGCTTTGCGCGGCTTGATGGCCGCCCCGCCGGCATCGTCGGCAACCAGCCTGCCTACCTCGCTGGAGTTCTCGATATCAATGCATCCGTCAAGGGGGCGCGCTTCGTGCGCTTCTGCGATGCCTTCAATATTCCGTTGCTTACGTTTGAAGATGTGCCCGGGTTTCTTCCCGGGACGCAGCAGGAGTTCGGCGGCATTATCAAGCATGGCGCGAAGCTGCTTTTCGCCTTTGCCGAGGCCACCGTGCCCAAAATCACCGTCATCACACGAAAAGCTTATGGCGGGGCCTATTGCGTCATGGCTTCCAAGCACATCCGCACGGACGCGAATTTC
>QHYL01000026.1 GCA_003224105.1 Acidobacteriota bacterium
GAGCACCTGGTCACAGCGAACTGAAGGTTTTTACTAAAGGGATGCGGGGCGCTACCAGCGGCGCCCCGCGTTTTTGTTTCTCAGCCTCATCTGGCTCTCACCGATTTTGCCTATCGGATTGATCCTGCCAAGACTACTCGCTGCACTCGGGATGACGGGCTTCAACAGTCGCGAGCTTGACCAAACCTAACAAGAAATACTTAGGGCGCCCCGAAACGTGGAGCGCCCTTTGAAATGAATGGTCAGTGATTAGTGGCGGTCGTGATCGTGATCGTCCCAATCGCGACCGCTGTGCCAGCGGTGACGGTCTTCGTCCCACCAGCGATGGTGGTTGTTCCAGCAGCTCTTGCGCGCTTCACGAAGTTCGCGTCGCGCGTGGTCGGCTTGCCTGCTGTTCCAACCATGGCGCTCGGCAGCTTCGTGGAGCTTGTGGTCGGCCCTGGCAATGCGCCGCTGACAGCCGTTGTAGTTGTCGGCATAGACTCGCGGCGCTGCCGCAAAAGCCAGCAGGCCAACCAGCGCTACGGCAGCAAGTGCCGAGCGCTTCAGAGACTTCTTCTCTCCCAAAGGAATCGTCATGTTCTCACCATCCTCCAAAATCCCCGGCTGGGATGGGGCGTTGGTCCTGCTTTATCAAACACGCTTGCGGGGAGAATGTAGCGGCGGCTCGAAAGCGGTTATAAGAGGGCGTCGATCAGTAGGCTTGCAGGAACGAATCGACGTTCATGTGATATTTTTCGAGGCCGGCGCGCACGCGCTCGAAGGCTTCGTCAACGGTGTCAGCAAACTGGAGCATTTCGTATTCCTGTTCGTTGATGGTACCCCAGCGGACCATGGCTTTCCAATTCAGCACTTCATCCCAATACTTTTTGCCGTAAATCAGGATCAAATTGCGTTTGGGCAGCTTGCCGGTTTGCAGCAACGTAAGCATTTCCCAGAGCTCGTCCATGGTGCCGAAGCCGCCGGGAAAAACAATCAGCGCTTTGGCGATTTGCGCGAACCAGAGTTTGCGCATGAAAAAGTATTTGAAGTTGAAGCTCAGCTCCGGGCTGATGTAAGGATTGGCGAATTGTTCGTGCGGCAGCTCGATGGAGAGGCCGATGGATTTGCCACCTGCTTCGTAGGCGCCTCGATTAGCCGCTTCCATGATGCCGGGGCCGCCGCCGGAACAGACCACGAAGCGGCGCGGCTTGGGACCGAGCGTGAGCGCCCAACTGGTGAGCTTGTGCGACAGTTGGCGCGCTTCCTCGTAATAGCGCGACATTTCGAGCGAGCTTTTGGCGCTGCGCAGCGCCGCACGGTGCCTGCCTTGATCTTCCACCGACATTTTACCGATTTTCGTTTGCTTGAGCCGCGTGTAGCGCGCCTGCGCGGTTTCGTGCGACTCGATGCGCGCCGAACCAAACATCACAATGGTGTCGCCGATGCCCTCGTTCTTGAGCTGCCCGAGAGGATGAATGTATTCGCCGAGAATGCGAATAGGCCGCGCGGGCACGCTGTTGAGAAATTTCTGGTCTTCGTGCGTGACCTTGGGGGCGTGCTGGGGTTTGAGCTTCTTGCCGTTGGGCATGTGTCTACTCTCCAGAAAAGACGAACTTTGATTGTAGGAATTCCGGGCGGGTTGCGGCAACGTCTTCCGGCAAAGGTGCGTCGAATTGAGTACACTCCCTGGGGGAAATCACCTGACGAGCGGCCGGGATGTTGAAGGGATGGCATGAACGGGGCGAAACGAGAGGGATGGCGGGCGATTGAGCTGGTACTGGTGCTGTTGTTCGCGGCTGGAGCGCTGTTGGCGCAGGCGCCGACGGGGCCGCTTCCGCCAAAGCCGGGCGTGGCAGTGCAGCAGCCTCCCAAAAACGAAATCAAAGTGCAGGTGGCGCTGGTGACGACGCCGGTTACCGTGCGGGATTCGCACGGCGACATGGTGCACAACCTCGATGCAAAGGATTTTCGCGTTACGGATCAGGGAATCGCGCAAAAGATTTCGACCTTCGACTTGGGCGGGGATCCGATTTCACTGGTGATCCTGGTGGAAACGAGTTCGCGCACCGAGCCGCTGGCTCCCGAGATACGCAAGACCGGCATTCTCTTCACGCAGACGGTCATGGGGCCTACGGGTGAGGCCGCTGTGGTGGGCTTCAATGATTCGGTGGACAAGCTTCAGGATTTCACCAGCAACGCGGATGAGATTGAAAACACCATTGCGAGCCTGCGGATGGGAACTTCCGGCTCAAAATTGTTCGATGCGATGGCGGTGGGCGTGGAAATGCTTACCAGCCGGCCGCAAGCGACGGCGGAAAAGCCGGGGCGGCGGCGCGTGATGCTGATTCTGTCCGAAGCGAGCGATGAAGGAAGCGAGAAGAAATTAGGCGAAGTGCTGCGAGAGGCGCAACTCGCCAACGTAACGATTTACAGCGTGGGACTTTCCACCACGCGCGCGGAGTTTCAGTCGAAGCCCAAGCCCCCGCAGGGAACCGGGCTGCCGGTGGGTACGCTGCCACCGCCGCCGGGTGTTCCGGATACGCCGACGCTCGAAGCCAACCGCAACAGCGGAGTGGATTTGCTGGCCGCGGCAATCTGGGCCGTGCAGCACATTTACGGGCAGGTGAAGGCGAACGCGCTGGAGGTTGCCGGAGCCGCCACGGGCGGCGTGCATCTGGCCGCTTTCCGGAACCGCTCGATCGAAAAGGCCATCGACGAAATTGGCGGAGAGCTGCACTCGCAGTATACGCTCAGCTACACGCCGACGGACGCCGATGTGGCGGGCTACCACGAAATCAAAGTGTCGGTGATTCGCAGCGACGCGAAAAACCTGAAGATTCGTGCGCGGCCGGGATACTACCTCGCACTGCCGGACGCCAGCCCCGCGGCGGATCACTAGGCGATTTGCTTCCAGAAAGTGCCGTCGCGGGAGGCGAGGAGCGCGTCCTTGCCCGCATTCCAGCGCAGGAAGTGCGGCGTGTGCATGTGCTCGGTGTGGGCGTCGCGGCTGGCCCAGACTTCGTGGAGCAGAAAGCCTCTCGGCGCGTCCAGCGCGCGGTACAGTTCATAGGTGAGGCAGCCCTCTTCTTTCCGGGTCGGGCCAATCAGGGCGCGCAGTTCGGCTTCGAGCAGGATTTCCTGGCCTTCGCGCGGGCGCAAAATCACAATCAAAGTGACGGCATCTTTAGGCAACTTTCCTCCGGACGCAGCCTTCCTGCGAGCCTTCGGTCTTGCTGGCCTGCGGGCCTTCGTTTTTCGCTTCGGCATAGTGGCGGGGATTGTAGCGCAAAATGCTCCTGACGCAAGTCCTATGACGGCGGCGCAAGACACCATTCAGGGCATGGAAGCCCGTCTCCATCGAATCGCGAGCGGGCACAGGGCACGCTAGAAGTCATTCCGAGCCTGGCGAGTATCCCGGCCCATCGCGCGGTTTTCGCGCGATGAATCCTGGCGTACTCGCGCCAACATCGGAATCAACGAGAGTCGGATTGTGCGGTTCTTATTTGGCTTCCGCGGTGTCTTTGCGGTCAGCGTTGAGGCTGTCGAAGTTCAGGATGGTGTTGAGCACCATCGAGTACGTTCCCCAGGTTTCGCCGCGATAAACGGGATTGATGGAGAACAGCACGACGTGGCCTTTGCCGGCGGGCGCATCCACGACAGCAGGGTGCTGAGCGATTTCGTCGCCGCCTTCCACCAGTCCTGAGATGAGCAGGTCCTTGCCGTCAGCGTAGCGAAAGATCACGCGCGGCCGGATGGCCGGAGGAATGACGCGGAAGCCGTTGCGTTTCTGCTCGTCAATGACCGGCGGCGACTCCCAGGTTTCAGACTTGGGCTCTTCGGGGGCTTCCACGCCAGTACGGCCGACGGTGAAGTCCGGATCGTCCATGCTGCCGCGACCGGTGGGACGTGCGTGCATTTCCGGTCCAAGGCGCCGCCGGCCGCGCTGTCCGGCGATGCTGCTGAGAGAAAAGATCGGTCCGTTGTCACAGTAGGCGGCGCCTTTTTCGTCGTAGCCGTAGGCAATGGGGCTGGCGTCATCCACGAGGCGCGTCCCAACGACCGAGCCGACAATTTTCATTTTGTTTGCGTTTTGCACGCTGATGCCGTCGGCAAAGCCGAGGGAAAGCGCGAGCGACGATGTGTCCGTAGCGGTCAGGAGCACGCCGCCGCGCTGCACGAATTCTTGCAAGCGCGCGACGCCGTCCCAGCCTAGGCCCGCACGCATATCGTCGGTGGAATCATTCTTGCCGACGAGGTTCGGCGTTTCGGGCGTATTTTTCCACGGCAGCGGATTGCCCCAGGCCGTGGGAATGCCGTTGACTACGGTATTCACGCCCGCGTTGTAACCGACGGGCGGAAACAGAATCACATCGTACTTGGAGTTGAGGTCGGGGATCTTCTCGATTGCTTGGGTGCTCATGTAGTCGTAAGGAATCCCGAGCTTATCGAGTGCCAAGCGCCACCAGCCTTCGGTCTGGGTGCTGAGCCAGGTATGGACAAAAGCGATGCGCGCGGCGCGAACCGGATGCGTTTTAACGCTGGGCGTGGCGCTAAGCGCCGTGACTTGCACGCCGAGATCGCTTGCGGCACGGTCGAGGTCCGCGCGATTGACGTTTCGAAGGACGAACGAACCGCGATTGAATTTCTTGCCTGCGCTTTCGAATGACTCTTCGGCGGCTTCCATGGCGGCATCCTTCAACCTATACCGAAGTGTCGCGAGCGCGGGCTCGGCATTGTTGTTGATGGCGAAAACCGTGCCGTCGCCTTTCACACCGCCCGACGCGCGAATTGCCTCCACGCGGTCCATCGGCACATCCAGAACCTTGGTATCGGTTACGCGCGTAACCTGGACGTGAAACAGTTCCCCAAAAGTCCATCCGGTATCGTCGTATGGAGTTTTTTGCGGATCGTCCGGGCTCCAATATTGATGATCGAGCAGAGCATCGGCGATGCGGGAATAGGGCTGGTCCATGCGAACGACATAGCTGCCGGCAGGAAATTCGCGCGTCGTGGGAGCGGGCGGCTCTGCTTTCTCGTCTTTGTCCATTTTGTCTTTCCCCTTGCCGGAATCCTTGGATTTTGTCGCTGGCAGCGTCACGGTGAAAGCGGACTTCGCGCGCGAAATGTCCACGGCCTGTCTTTGCAGGACCTGCAATAGTTCTGTTTGCAAGCCAGACCGCGGATCATCCGCAGGCAGCACGTAAGCGGCGGGGCCCTCGGCCGTGGGCTTCATCGTGGAACGCTTGGCCTTCAAGTAGAAATTTTTCAGGAACATGCGTTTGTTCTCGTTGAAGAAGTGCAGGGACGTAAGCAGGCCGGTCTCTTCGTAATTGTTGTTGTCGCGCTGCGACCAGAGCACTTTGGGAAGCGGCGGATTCTGGCGGTACCAGGTGCGCGCGTACTCCTCGGGCTGGAGCGTGCGCTCTTCAGTGTCCGCGCCGCCGTTGCCAAACGTTTCGTAGAGCCGGCTGATGCCGTTGTGCATGGCGGCGATGAACATTAAATAGCCCGGCGACCAGGTATCGAAATCGCCGTGCGCGAAAACGCCGGGCATCCCAAATTTCGTCATCGCGGAAACATTGTTCCAACCGATGATTTGCCATTCGTCGGCCAGAATGGGGTCAATCCACGCGTTGTAAGGTTCGTCGCCGATGGTGTTGTCGTAAAGATAGGGCACGGATTCGTGCAGGTCGTGCATCACCTGCGCTTTCCAGTCGACATACGTATTCAAAACATTTTCGGTGAGTTTCAGCGTGACGCCCATGGCGTCGCGGTTGTTGTCGTGCGCCACGTATTTGCCCCAGTACACGAGCCAGGGGAAAAACTCCTTGGGATGCGAGAGGTGCCATTTATAGATGTCCACCATGCGGTCGCGGCCGTCGACTTCCACAACGGGAGTAATCAACGTAATCGTTCCGTCGCGAATCTCCTTGATGTACGGGCTTTCGTCCACGGCGAGGCGGTAGGCCAGCTCCATCAGCGCGGTCGGCGCGCCGGTTTCCGGCGAATGAATCGTGCCGGTGATGTAGTAGATGGGCACGGCTTGCGCGACGAGCTTATCGGCTTCCGCGTCGTCGAGCTTGATGATGCGGGGATCGGCGAGCTTGGACAGGCGCGCGCGGTTCTCCTCAAGGTTTTTGATATTTTCCTCTGAGGACACCGCAACGGCAATCATCTCGCGGCCTTCTTCCGTTTTTCCAATCGAGAAAACTTTCACGCGCGGCGTGGCCTTTTCGAGAAGGCGCATGTATTTGTACACATCTTCCGCATACGGAAGGATTGCCGGCGCGCCAGAAACGTCGCCAAGCACGACTTGCGGCGTCGGAACCGTCTTTGACGCGGGGAGATAATCCACCAGCGGCGACGTGAAATACGGCTGCGTGGTGTACTTGTGGATTTTCTCCGTATACGCGTTGTCCACGGGCTGCTTGGGATCGCGACCCGGTGCGGTTTCGCCATCGGCTAAGGCTGAGGCGCTCGCGACACAAAAGAATGCAGCTGCGGCAGCGATTCGCTTGGTAGGAGTCATTGTTCACCCTCACAACGCAGAGACGGGATTCTAACGCACATCGGCGCGCAGCGCAGAGCGTAGCTTCGTTTATTCGATAGGCCAGAACGCAATGCAGACCGGCGAGGGGACGTCCGCCGAGTCGCCTGTTGGCGTGAGCGCACCGGTTTTCTGGTCGATGCGAAACGTGACAATTTTATCGGAGAGTTGATCGGCGGCAAGCAAGAACGCGCCCGTGGGATCGATCACGAAATTGCGCGGCTCCTTGCCTTGCACGGAAAAATCGCCCGCCGCAGTGAGTCTGCCGGTGGTGGCGTCGATGCGAAAAACCACAATGGAGTCATGGCCGCGATTCGAGCCGTAAAGGAATTTACCACTCGAATCAATGGCAATTTCTGCGGCGTCGTTACGCCCCTTGAAACCCGCCGGAAGCATGGGGACGACGCCAAGGTAACCGAAAATGCCGTGCTCCCGGGCGTAGGCAAACGTCTCTATGGTGGAATCGATTTCGTTGAGGACGTAGAAATGACCATCCGGCGAGAAGGCGGCGTGGCGGGGCCCTGCGCCGGCCGCAAGCGGCCTAAAGGGCAACTTGTTCGGTGTCAGCGTGCCTTTGGCAGAGTTGAAGAGGTAGACAAGTATCCCGTCCAGACCAAGATCGGCGACGAAAACGAAACGATTGTCCGAAGAAGCCTGAACCCAATGCGCGTGCGGACCGTCCTGGCGCTCTTTGTTGGGACCGACCTTGCCCTCGTCGCGGATATTCGCAGTGGCAGCGCCCAGTTTGCCATCGGCGCCAACGGGGAACACCACGACATTGCCGGAAGTGTAGTTAGCAACGAAAACGTATTTTCCACTGCGATCAAAGGAGAGGTAGCAGGGATCTTCTGCCAGCGCGGACACTTGATTCAGCAGCGTCAGCTTGCCACTCTGCGAATCGATCGCAAACGCGCTGACCATGCTGTTCTTTCCGGCTTCGTTTGCGGCGTAAAGAAATTTGCCGTTGGGATGAATCCCGACCCAGGAAGGATCCGGCGTTTCCGCAGCAACGCCGATGGGCGTCAGCTTCCCGGAGTTCGCATCGTAGCGAAAAGCGTAGATGCCTTTGCTCGCGGTCTTGGTTGTGTACGTACCCACAAACGCCAAATAACTCCTCTTTGTATTAGTCTTCTCAGCTGTTTGCGCAGGAAGCAGCGCAGCGAACAGAAACAGAAAAAGCAGAAACGCAAACGCTCGCCTTATGATTTTCATAGGCCGAGGATTCTAACATCTTTCAGTTGCAGGCATCTTTTCTAGCGCGTCCATCCCTCGGAGCCCTAAAAAGAGGCCACAGGGCGGGGACTAGGCGGCTATCAGAAACGAAAGCCAATTCCGAAGCCAAGCACTGCACCAACGCGCGTTCCGAGCGGCCCCGACAGCCCAGGAGGGATCTGGATTGCCGGCGGAGGCGGAGGAAGGAGCGTGGCGCTCCCATACGGCACAATGAGCGCGCCCAGCTCTATTCGGAAGACCATGTTTTGCTCCCATGGTCTCGAACCGAAATATTGTTCCAGTGTTCCTCCTGCATCGAAAGCAGGGAAGGTATCGCGGCTGAGCAGCGAACTCCCGTTGCCGGCGTCATAGTGCAGGAACCCTCCGCGAGCGCGCAGAAAAAACCCGGAATTTGCAACTCGCTGCCCGACGCGAACCCCAGTCAAAAAAGTGGTCAGCGAGGCCTGAGCGCCTGTAGAAACATTGTTAGACCCATAAGAGAGCTCTGAATCGAGCGCGACATGCTCGTTGAAATTATAATGGAGCCTTAATCCGAGGCCGCCCGAGGCGCCCACTCCATCGATGTTAGCGATGTCAAATTGCAGGCCCAGTTCGTAGCGCGGAACTTCGTCGGAGTAGTACCGCTGGGCAAACAGGCGCGGCGAGAAGCCGCACAAGAAAACAAAAACGAATAAGGCTTGGCGCATGACCCACCCCAAGCAAAGGAATCGTCATGCGCAGACAAGCAAGACTGGGGCCGAGGCTAAGTGGCTGAGAATCCTGAGCGAAACGCAGCGCCACGTGGCGCCCGCCGCATGAAATCAATGACAGGTGCAGTCGCGCACTGACAGCTGCGCGCGCGAAGGAGCGCTTATCTATTTCTTTTCTTCTTCGCTTTCTTCCTGGAGGACGGCAGCGGCGGCCACGGAATCGTCCTCATCGAGCCGCAGCAGGCGGACGCCTTGGGTTGAGCGGCCCGCCTCGCGAATTTCGTTTGCGTGCACGCGAATCACTTTCCCGTTGTGGGTAATGATCATGACGTCGGACTCTTCGGTCACCTGCAGCGCGGCGACCACCGAGCCGTTGCGGTCGGTGGTTTTCATGTTGACCACGCCCTTGCCGCCACGCGAAGTGATGCGGTATTCGGCGAGGGCCGTGCGCTTGCCGTAGCCTTTTTCAGCGACAGTGAGCATCAGCGTTGTGAGCGAGTCTTTAATCTGCTCGTTCTCGAGGTCTTCGAGATTCTGCGTGGTCGTCTTGTGTTCCTTGGCGATGATTTCGAAGTCCGGCTGCACGGCGTCCATGCTGACTACATAATCGTCCTTGTCGAGATCCATGCCGTTGACGCCGCCGGCGTTGCGTCCCATCGGCCGCACTTCGGTTTCGCGGAAAAGAATCGCCTGTCCTTCGTGGCTCGCGAGGAAAACCATCCTCTTTCCGTCCGTGAGCTTGGCGCCAATCAATTCGTCTTTCGCTTCCAGGTTGATGGCGATGATTCCGCTGGGCCGCGGATTTGAAAACTCGGTAAGCGCGGATTTTTTCACCGTGCCGCTGCGCGTGGCGAAAAAGACGTACTGGCCCTCTTCTTCCAGGTTGCGCGCCTGCACGATGGCGCTGAGCTTTTCATCTTCCTGGAAGCGCACCAGGCTGGAAATAGCCTTTCCGCGCGTGGCGGCAGCGGCTTCGGGAATCTCGTACACCTTCAGCCAGTACACGCGCCCCTTGGTGGTGAACAGAAGAATGTAACTGTGCGCCGAAGCGATGAAGAGATGCTCGACGAAATCCTCTTCCTTGGTGCGCGCGCCGATGCGGCCTTTTCCGCCGCGCGACTGGTGGCGGTAGATGTCCACCGAGGTCCGCTTCACGTAGCCGGCATGGCTGACGGTTATCA
>QHYL01000610.1 GCA_003224105.1 Acidobacteriota bacterium
AGAAGCGGTCCTTCAGAATGGGCCCCCCCACGGAGGTGCCGAAGACGTTGCGGATGATCTTCGGAGGAACGTTTGGGCTGCCAGATTGTAATTGCGCCTGCTTCACGAAGTAGTCGTTGGCGCTGGTGTAGGTATTGCGGTGGTATTCGTAGGCCGAGCCATGGAAATCATTGGTTCCGCTCTTGGTCACCAGGGCTACCTGCGCGCCAGAGGAGCCGCCCTGGTCGGCGTTGTAATTCGTCGTTGTTACGCGAAACTCCTGAACCGAGTCCAATGTGACGGGTAACACGGACTTGAAGGCGTGCCCTCCAGAATCATTGACCGGCATTCCATCCAAACTGATGTTGCTCTGGTCGCTCCGCGCTCCGTTCACCGCGCCGTTCCGCGTGTCAATGTCCACGTTAATGTCCGAGCGGTTCCCGGTGTAAAGCACTCCTGCCTGCAGACTTAGGAGATCGGGCACGTTACGCCCTTCCATGGGAAGTTGCTTCACCTGGTTCTCGTCGAACGCGATGCCCAAGGTCGCGTCTGTCGTGTTCAGGGTGACTGCCTGGGCGGACACCTCTACCGTCTGGGAGGTAACCCCGACTTCTAAAGTCACATTCAGCGTTGTCGGCAAATTCACCAGCAATTGGACATTCTTGTTCTCAAATTTGCGGAAGCCGGTAATCTCCACGGTCAGACTATACGTGCCTGGAGGCAGGGCCAAAAATTCGTATTCGCCGGTGTTGCTCGTGTTCATTTCCCTAGTCAGTGCCTGCCCGGCATTGATCAAGCTAACCTTGGCGTTTGCTACTACTGCCCCGCTTTTGTCGGTAACCGTGCCTCGCAAGGATGTCGTGCCTACCTGGGCCCGCACGCCTGCGGCTGCAAACAGAGTTGCAACCAAGCTGGCAATGATAAGATTGCGCTTCATTGATGAGAACCGCATAAACTGCTCCTTTCGCGCACCTTGATCGGAAATCACGCCGAATGAAAATGTACCCCACCTGAGGGGGAAGCAATGGCTTGCTTGTGGCCCTGAATCTTCCAAACTAAGAGTGGAGAATTGAGAGACTTCCCCACCACTCGACTTTAGCAACCGTTAGCATAGCTTTTAGGATAATTTGAGGCGTTCTGTCAAGAAAAGTTCTTCTAAATTCTTTATCAAATCGTTTTAGTCGGATTTCTCGATGCACTTTAGCAAGCGGGACTCGGTTGTGTCGTTGAATCCTGTCTTAATAAGTACTAGACCACGCTGATTCGCTGAAACCACACCATTTGATTCACGCAGACCGCGCTAATGCAGATGAACTAATCTAGGCGAAGCAGTTTGGCTTCCGTGATGGCGGGGATCGCCCGGATGGGTTCGAGAATTGCAGCGGACACGGGCCCGTCCAAGCGCACCAAGGCGGCGGCCTCCTCTCCGCGAACGGCTTTTCTTCCCAGCGCAAATGTCGCAATGTTTACGCCAAGCTTTCCCAGCGTCATCCCGACGTTGCCGATAACGCCGGGCTCATCGCGATTCCGCAAATAAAGAATCGTTCCCTCGAGTTGCGCTTCCAGCGGAATGCCCTCCATAGCCAGGAGGCGCGCCGAGCCGTCGTGAAAGACCGTGCCTTCGGCGCTAAAACTGGGCGTGGAACTGCTCGCCTCCGGCAATGCCGAAACTTCCAGCGTATTGGGGAAGCCATGCTCCCGCCGGCGCGTCTCCTCCTGTACGCTCAGTCCGCGCGCCGCTGCTACGGCCGGCGCGTTCACCACGTTGACCTTTTCGTCCAGGACGGCGTTCAGCACGCCCGCAAGCACCGCGCTGCGAAGCAGGTGCGTACCCACTTCGGCGACTTCGCCTGCGTAGCGAATGCGGATTCGCGCGGGGCGCGCCGCCGCCGCTTGCGAGACCAGCGACCCGAGCCGCTCCGCCAATTCCAGATAGGGCCGCACGCGGCGGTATTGATCGGCGGAAAGCGCCGGAAGGTTCACCGCGTTGCGAATGATTCCTTCCGCCAGGTAATCCTTGATCTGCACGGCCACCTGCGTGCCAACTTCTTCCTGAGCTTCCGCCGTGGAGCCCGCCACATGCGGCGTGGCAATTACGTTTGGCAGCCCAACGAGCGGAGAATTCTTCGGCGGTTCTTCGGCGAACACGTCCACCGCAGCGCCGGCAAGCTTGCCGCTTTTTAGCGCTTCGGCAAGCGCCGCCTCGTCCACGAGTTCGCCGCGCGCGGCGTTGATGATGCGCGCGCCATCCTTCATTTTCTGGATGTTCGCCTTGCTGATGACATTCTGAGTCGCGGGACTAAGAGCGGTGTGCAGGGAAACAAAATCGCTCTCCGCCAGCAGTTGATCGAGCGGCACAAGTTCGACCGACATTCGCGCGCCGCCGCTTCGCTGATGAACGGGTCGTAGGCCAGCACGCGCATGTCAAACGCCTCCGCGCGCACGGCAACTTCGCTGCCGATTCTGCCCAGGCCGATCAGGCCCAGCGTCTTCCCGCGCACTTCGGTT
>QHYL01000611.1 GCA_003224105.1 Acidobacteriota bacterium
CCTTGACCCGGGTGCGGGCTCCGCCTATGCATTCCTCGGCACGACATTGCTTCAAACTGGGGAATTAGACGAGGCAAGGCGAAACCTCCAGTGCGCCATCGCTCTTCTGCCCGCCGTTTCATCGACTTACATTGACCTTGGAATCGTTTATCTCCGCAGGGGAGAACTTGATAGAGCTGTCGGGCAGTTCGAGGCAGGGATAAACGTCCCTGCTCCCTCTGGTCCGACACCCGATTGGAACGGTGCGACGACGGAGCTTCGAAAGACACTTGCTACAAAACCGGACAACGCTGAAGCTCACAATGTGCTTGGACTCCTTCTTGGACGCAGGGGCGCCAGTAGCAAAGAAGTCTTGACAGAGTTTCGTGAGGCCGTGCGCCTGCGCCCCGATTTTGCAGAGGCCCACAACAACATGGGGCTTGTATTGGCGCAGGATAATGACGAGAAGGCAGCCATCGTCGAGTTCCTGGAAGCCTTGCGCATCAGCCCGGATTACGCGGACGCTCACGCAAACTTAGGTGCAGTCCTAACCACTTCGGACAGCGAAGGGGCGGTGCATGAATTGGAGAGGGCTGTGGCGCTCGCGCCAGGCTTCCTGAAAGCGCGGTTCAATCTAGCAATAGCTTATGGGGAGAATGCGAACTACGGACGGACCAGAGAAATCGAACAGCTGCGCAAGGTGATCGCCAGTCAGCCGGATTTTCCCGGAGCCCGGCTCGCCCTGGGCAGAAGCCTTCTCGGCGAAGGGCTAGTGGAGGAATCCGTCGGAGAACTTCGAGAAGCAGTCCGTCTAGAGCCACAAAATACCCAGGCTCATTATCAACTGGGGCTGGCTTTGGTTCGGGCAGGACACAAGGACGAGGGTGCTGTTGAGTTGCAGAAAAGCCGAGAACTGGCTTCCTCCGACGATCGAAGGCAGAACGCGGCTTTGGATATCGCCGAAGGCCATGTTGCGCTCGAACAAGGGGATTTGGGGCAAGCCGCAGCCAAGTTTCGGCACGCGCTCGAACTGCAGCCCGAATCTGCCGATGCCGAACATTTCCTAGGAGCAGTTCTTGAAAAGCGGGGTGACGCGGAGGGCGCTTCCACGGCCTATCGAAGAGCTCTTGAACTGAATCCGGGCGATATCCTCGCCAGGGAGAAGATCGCCGCGCTTTCCAGCGAAAGAGGCGCTGCAGATGAGCCAACTCGTATCAGCCAATTCGAAGATTACATCCGCGAAGGACGATTTCAGGATGTCGAGCCGCTGCTTGCCGCCTATGTGAAAGAGCACCCGGAATCCTCTTGGGGTTGGTACGCACTGGGGTACAGCCAGTTCGCCCAGCGAAAAATTGGGGAGTCCATTCAGGCGCTGGCCAGGTCACTCCAACTCGATGTCCGGAACGCGGAGGCCCACAAGATTCTTGGCCGCGATCTTATGGTTGTTGGAAAGTTCGACGCGGCTCAAACAGAGTTTGAACAAGGAATCAGGTACAGCCCGCAGTCAGCCGAGATGCATTTGAACCTGGGCAAACTATTCTCCATTCAGGACAGCTGGGTGGCTGCGCGAAAAGAATTTGAACAGGCGCTCCGTATCGACCCTTTGTACATGGAAGCGTGGGATGCTCTGGGATTTGCTCAAGAAGCCTTGGGAGACGGGGCTGGAGCCGTTGCGAGTTATGAGAAAGCCATCGCCCTCAACGAGGCCAAGAAGGGAAGATTCGCCTCTGCCCACGTAAACCTGAGCGGCTATTACAACCGTAAGGGCGATTACGAAAAAGCCCGCGAGTATGCGCTCGCGGCATTGCAGATCGATCCTGAATGTGATGGCGCCTGGTTTCAAAAGGCAAAGACCGATGAGGCGCAAGGCCGGCTCAACGATGCGGCTGAGGCTCTGGCCCAAGCAGTTTCTCTAAATCCTCGAGCGTCCTCGTACTACTATGTTCTGGCGAACGTATACAGGCAGCTTGGGAAGACAGAAGATCGTGGCAAAGCACTGGATGCGTTCATGCGTCTGCAGAAGGAAACGAACGAAATCGAGGAAAAACGGAGAGCTCTTGCAGGTCTCTCTGCTCCTCCGCCTCGGCCCAAGAGCCAACCTGACTAATCGGCCGCAGTCGCCAGGCGCATCCATGGAGTGTCTGACGAACGCTGAATCAGTTTTTCTTGTGAAACTCCAGGATTGTTACGCTTTCATGCTGGAACAAGCAATCTAGTTCCGCTGCTCCCAGCCGTAACCGGCTTTCTCGCGGGAAGACAGCTTCCGGATGGGCATCGTCGTTTTTGTCGTAGATGCTGGCAGCGTAGAGCGTCTGCACGCGGCCAACCGTGCCCAAACCGCTCAGAGGGAGCGGAACGTGGTGCAAGAGAATCGGGTGGCGCTGAGAAGGACATGAGGCCGCGAGCTGTAAAATCCTTTATCCCATTTTATCCCAATAACCTGCCAGCAGTGCCCAAACCGTCCAGAGGGAGCCGAACGGCGTCTAGTGTTATCATCAACTTAGGCTGGAGCCAGTGCGCAATCACCCGTTTGCGAAACCGTGGTATCTCGGTCGGAGATTATTTCCGCGTAACTCAGCACCTAACCGCCAGCGGATGGCGACTTGATTCACTTCCACGGGGCACTGGCAGCAGAGCCAGATACCAGTCTGCAATCGCGTTGGTTGCATCGTCCCAACCGTCAGTGATAGGTTTCAGACTATGGGCTCGGCGCCGACCATCACGATCTATGTCCCGGGTCCGCTTCGCACCTACTGCGCGGGCGCAACGGAACTCTCGATGTCTGCACACACGGTGCGCGCCGCACTTGAGGACCTCGAGCGGAGCCAGTCGGATTTGTATCGCAATGTCTGTGACGAAACGGGTGCGTTACGCCGGCACCTGAATGTGTTTGTGAACTCGGACAATGT
>QHYL01000027.1 GCA_003224105.1 Acidobacteriota bacterium
CGTTCCAGTCGCGGCTCAGCTCGATGCCGGTGCGCGCGCAGTACACCCTGCAACAGGCGCTCGCGGGATTGGCGGCGCAGGCTCCGGACGGGAAACCCGACAAACCCATGCTGCTGAAGCTGGCTGAGCACGTGGCCATTCGCTTCGCGCTGGACAGCTACGAGCGCGGTGAGCTGCGCGTAAATGCGGTGAAGCAACTGCTCGACCGCATGAACACGGAGGTTGAGGCGCTGCGCAAAATTCTTTCCACCCAGGAACAGATGATGGCGCAGGCGGGCCTTTCCGTGCAGTCGTACACCGAACTGCTGGACCAGGAATTCTGGGAGCAAGTGCCGGAAGAAAACAAGAAGGAAGTGCTGACTTCCGATGAGGCTTGGTGCGTGCCGCCGCGAAACGTGCGTGCGTTCCTCGAAGAATGCTTGCGGCGCGGCGAATTGAAGACCGCGAATGAGATTTTGATGAAGTATGCGTCGTGCATCGGGCTGGAAGCGCCGGAAGCGCGGCGCACAACGGCGATTGGGCTTTCGGATTTAGGCGAGCTTTACGGCAGCGGAGACGGCAGCGCGCTGATGGATGCAATCCGGCGCGCGGGAAACCAGTTGGCGGTCGAGCGCGAGCCCGAATTGCAGACGCTGGTGGGCGCGGCGTTTGTGCGCTTGAGCCAGGAAGCGGCTTCAAAGCGATGCTATCCGGCAATGCAGCAGGCGCTGGCTTCGCTGGAAAGCGTCGAAGCGCAGCGGCCCGGGTCAACACAAAGCCTGCGGCCACGTATCGGAGCGGAGGAGCGGCTGCCGGAATTCGTCGAAGAAGCGATGCGCACGGGACAGATTGCCGACGGAATGATGGACATCCTGGGCTTGATGCCCAAGGCCACGATTCATTATGTGACCAACCGCTTTGGGCATTGCGGATTCCGCGAGGACTGCGAGCTGTTGTGCGAGATCATCCGCAACCTTGGAGAGGATGCCACGCAACGGCTGGTCGAAACGCTGCAGACGGCGCCCGCGGGCGAGGCGGTGGAAACCATTGGATTGCTGAGCCAGTTATCACCCGGGAGCGTGGAAAAAGTATTGCCGGTGCGGCTCTCGCAGTGGCCCCGCTCGTCGCATGACCGAGCCATCCGGCAGCTTTCCGCGGCGCCTCCGGGGCCACGAGCGCAGCTGCTCGCCGCGATTTACGATTCGCTGGACGTGATGGTTCGTCCGCTGGCCCTGGATGAGATGGGCATGAGCGGACAGGCCGAGTGCATTCCGAAGCTCATTGCACTGCTGCACGATGACGATGCCACCGGATTTACCCGCGTGAAGGCCATCGAGGCTCTTGGGCGTTTGCGGGCCAGCGTGGCGAGCCCGCTTCTGATGCACATTCTGGAAACGAAACAAGTATGGCGGTGGGTGTACCCGAACGAAATGAGAATTGCCGCGGCGCAAGCGCTGCTTCGTGTGGATAAGGCGGTGGGGATGCAAGCGGTGGCCTCGAGTGGGATTGACCGGCGCGAAATGACTCTGGAACCAGCCGATCCGGAGCAAAATGCGTCGGTGATCCGCCAGAGGCGGTATGCGCGGTTGAAGCTTTCGCGGAATCTCATCGCGGTGACCACGAATTTGCGGGAAAACTTCAGGCTAAGCATCCCGGAGTTGAATCTGGGCGGCGGCATCGGCGCGGGAGAACGTCACTTGGCTCCGGGGTCGCTCCTGAGCCTGAAGTTTTCGCATGGCGTGAGGCACATCAAAGCGCAGGCGATGGTTCGCGGCGCTCGGCCGCAGGCCATGGCGTTCGAGTTCGTGGATATGGACCTGGAAGAACGCTATCGCCTTCGCAAATTGCTGCTGGAACTGGGCGGTTTGCCGATGATCGCGCAGGTGACCAATCGCAGCCGCCGGCGCGGCCGCGTGGCAGTCTCCAAGGCTTGATTCCCAATCTGCGCGCTAACTTCGCTCCCACTCAGTTCGTCAAAACGGAAAGCGGATATAATCCTTCGCAATGTTCTCCAGGACAGCGCCCATCGCTCGCGGTTTCTTTTCTCTGCTCGCAGCTCTTCTGATTTCCTCGTTCCAGTGTTCAGCAGCGCCCTCCTGGACCGGCGTTCTGCGCGACGCTGCCGGAAATCCTATCGAGAAGGCGGAAATCCATCTCCAAGCAACAGACGGAAATCATGAATATTCCGCGGCAACGACCGCGACAGGCCAATTTACTTTCACCGCGCTCTCCGCGGGGAGATACAGGCTTACCGCGACCGTTGGTGGCAAGACCTGGAGGGCAAGCGAAGCCGTGCAGATCAAGGATGGAGCAGCCCTTGTATCCAATCTTCGGCTCTCTGCTGTAGGCCAGGAACTTCGACTGATTGACGCGAACGGGGCGGCAAAAGGTGACGCCAAAAACCCGGTGTCACCTCAGGCCAGCGGCGGCGAGCATCTCTCGACCGGAGAAGTTTCCAGCTTGCCTTTGAACGAACGCGACTTCAGCAAACTTCTTTTGCTCGCTGCCGGGACCATGACGGACACCAACGGCGCCGCAAATTTCACGCAGCAATTCGCGGTCAACGGCCAGCGCGGCTCCGCTGCGGTTTTTTCAATGGATGGCGCGGATACAACGGACCCGGAGCTTGGCGGCGCCACGTTTTCGAATTTCAACGTGGATGCGATTCAGGAAGTGCAATCCAGTTCCGGCGTCATGCCAGCGGACATCGGTCACGGCGCCGCGGGTTTCACCAACGCGATTACCAAATCCGGCAGCGACGCGGTGCACGGGAGCCTCTTCGAGTTCGCGCGCAATGCGGCGTTCGATGCGAGGAATTTTTTCGATCATGCAAACGCCGTGGATCGCCGGCGACTGCCGCCATTTGTGCGCAATGAATTCGGAGTGACCATCGGCGGCCCGGTGGCGTTGCCGCACACTTATGACGGCCGGGGAAAAACATTCTACTTCGCCGAGTATCAGGGCTTCCGGCAAGTGCTGGGAACAACGCAGGTGATGCCCGTCCCCACACCGGCGGAACGGCAAGGAACCGACACGACTACTTTTCCCGGCGACACGCTGACCGTTCCGGTGAACAACAGCATCGTCGCTCTGCTCGCGCGCTATCCGCTGCCCAACGAACCCGCGGGGCCCTACGGCGCACGCACTTACGCAACCTCTTCCAAAGTTGTTACTAACACGAATCAGGCTTCCGCGCGAATCGATCATCGTTTTTCGGAGAAGTCCGCGTTGTTCCTGCGCGTGAGCCGCAACCAAGTCAACGGGCCAACCACCAACCCCGATCAAACGGCCCTCGATCCCGCGTTTGGAGTCGATTTTCTCGATCACCAGCGCAGCGCCGCAGTGAGATATTCGCGCAACGCGACTTCGCGGTTCAGCTATCAGACGACGCTGGGGTACATTCGCAGCACGCCGCTGTTTCTTACCAGCAACCAGGCGCAGCCGGCAATCGCCTTTGCCGACGGTCTCTATCAGGGATTCAATTCGGCGGACGGCTCGATCTTCGGCTCGTACGGAAACGTCTACCAGCTCAAACAGGATATGGTTCTTACGCGCGGCGCGCACTCCTTGCGATGGGGAGCGGAGTTGCGGTTCAACCGCGATTCCACGATCTTCGGTCAGAATCCCAACGGACTCTACACGTTCGGAGGGGGAACTGCGTACTCTCCCGTTTTCATTCCCTCCGCCAGCGGACAGCATGACATCCAACCGGGGCAGCCGTTGCCCGACGCTCTGACCGGCCTGCTCACCGCAACGCCCTTTTCGTATACAGTGACGGCCCTCGGCAGCCTGACGCCGACAGGAAATAAGTTTGACGAAGCCGCAGTGCGCCGCGAAGCCTACAATTTCTACTTTGAGGACGCGTGGAAAGTCAGCGGCCGGTTCACGGTCAACCTTGGCTTGCGTTACGAAGTGAATAGCCGGATTCACGAAGCAAAGCATCGCACTTCGCTGGCCGTCCCCATCGGACCAGACGGCAAGCTCGCAGGCTTTCTCGCTCCCGGCACAACGCAAATCTATCTCTACAATCCCCAGCCGCCCTATGCGACGGATTGGAATGGATGGGGCCCGCGCGTCTCGCTGGAGTATGGCCTGGGCAAGCACACGACCGTCCACGCGGGCGGCGCTCTCACGACGATTCTTCCGAATCTGTGGCTGGAAAATTACGTCACCGGGGCATTTCCATTCGTGTTTCAGCCCCTGGTGACCGCGTTGCCAGGTGATTTGGCAGCGCTGACGCCAGGCAATCAAGTGCAACTCTTCACCACCATCAGTATCGATCCCCATCTTCGCAACGGATATATCGCCACGCAGACGCTGGGCATTGACCAGGATTTGGGAAGCGTGAAAGTGAGCGCCTCTTATGTTGGAACTGCGGGAGTTCACCTGGCGAGCGTGCTTTCACCAAACGGCTACGGAGGCGCTGCTCCCGCCTTCGCGCGCTACACGCAGTTCGATGCGGCAGGCCATGCCACCGGCGGTTTTGGCCCGGAGATGGTGATGTCCAGCGGGGCGCACTCGAGCTACCACGCGCTGCAAACGAGCGCGAGTCAGAACATGCCGCGCATGGGACTCAGTTTTCAAGCGAGCTACACTCTTTCAAAAAGCATTGACGACACCAGCGCGGTTCCCGGAGGAATTTCCGGAACTCCCGGAGTGGTTTTGCAAACCTTGCCGCAGGACCCGTTCCATCCGGAAAAGGACAAGGGGCCTTCCACTTTCGATGTGACCCACGTTTTCGCGGTGAGCCTGATTCAAAGATTGCCGCTGGAGCGCGTGCGCCTCTTCCAGCCGTTGGGCAAAACGCTCACCCGAGGCTGGCAGTTTCTGGATATCACCACACTGACCTCAGGCTCTCCGTTTTCCGTCTATTCCGGAATCCAGCAAACGGGCGTGGGCATGGACGGAACCGACCGGCCTGATCCCATGTCTCTGCCGGTGTTTTCAACCAGCCGCTCCGTGCGCGAAGACTATTTCGGCCGGGGAGCGGCAAACAGCTCTTTCTTTCAGATCCCGATCAATGTTCCGGGCGGGACCGGCCCCAACCAGGGCGTTTTCGGAGCGCTCGGCCGCAACACCTTCCGCGGGCCGGCCTTCCGTCAATTCGACATGGCCCTGATCAAGGACACGGCGTTCGGCCGCCGCGGAAATGGCGAATTCGCGAACCTGCAATTTCGCGCCGAGTTCTTTAACATTTTTAACCAGGTGAATTTTGGCTTGCCGTCGAACATCGTTCGCGGCAGCGGTTTTGGGATTATCAGCAAAACAGCCGGGCCGTCGCGGCAAGTCCAATTTTCGTTGAAACTGACCTATTGAGCCGCCAGCATTGCATAACCTGCGCATAGTTTCTGCCGGGGGCGAGTTTGCGGCTGCAATGACCTAAGTACCACGCTTTCAAGAACTTCCGGCCCGGCCCACTTTCCTACCTGTCCCTCTCCAAAAAATACCCGTTCGTGCGGTCAGTAAAACTGCCCGTCCGAAGGGCTTCGTGACCTGTGGGACACAATGCCCCCCTGTACCATTGCCGCCAACGGCGGCGGCAACTACGGTACTAGTGAGGGAGTCCTATTGCGCCCATGGAGCCCATTAAGCCCATGGAGCCGATTAAGTTAAGCCATTAAGTCAAGCAAGAATGATCCGCGGCGGCACATGAAATCTGATCCAAAAACAGCGGCCGGACGCGCCTTCGTAAGAAGCCTGAACATCCTGCTGAAGTACGCCCGCTTGTACGGCTACGAGCACGCGCGCACGGTCGAACAGTTAAGAATCGCCTTTGACGAACTGCACACCGCCATTCCGCCGGGATCGGAGGGCGGACTCTTACTCGGAGCCACGGGTTCTCAGCTTTTGCTGGACGGCGTGCCGCTGGAAGGCGCGCCTGCCGAGAAGCAATTTGCGCAATTGCTCTCCTCGGCCGGGCTGGCGAGCGTCCAGTTCTTTAACAACGTGACGCAAGAAGAACTCGCGCGGTTGGCACTGGCTTTTCCCGCTGGAAAGGTCAAGCCCACAGAACTCGCCCAACAATTGAAGGCCGCCCTCGCGGGAATGCAGGGAATCCACATCAACGAAATTTGCTTCGTGGCCACGGATTCCCGCTTTAAGCAATCCACGATTGCCGCGCAACTGGCCACCGCCTCCCTGGGAAGCGATCAAGAGCACATGAAGGAATGGCTCAACGATCCAAAAAAGTTGCTGGAATTGATTGCCGCGGCGCAAGGCTCGAAGGGCACTGGCGCGATTGGAGCCGGACCCGGCGCTACCGGTGCAGCGGATCCTTAAAATACTGGGTGCGCTGACGAATCTTGGAAGAACCGGAATGGGCGAGGGCGGCGCAGGCTTGGCGGGTCTTCAGGAGCAGGTGGCACAGATTCCCGGCAATGCGCAAGACCTGCTGCGGCAGGCGCTCACGACACTGGCAGCGCGCTCGCCGAATGCGAGACCTGACGAATCCGTTCTCGTGCAACTTGCCGAGCACCTGGCGATTCGCTTTGCGCTGGAGCGCTTTGAACGCGGAGAAGTAAAAGTCAACGCGGTTCGCCAGATGCTGGACCGCATGCACCAGGAAATCGGCAATCTGCGCAAAATTCTGGGCGCGCACGAAGACAAGATGAGTGAAGGCGGAATGCTCTTCGAGACGCACCGCGAAATTTTGGACCGCCAGTTTTGGGCCGCGGTACCAGAAAGAGGAAAACACCAAATCCTGCATTCCAGCGAGGCGTGGTGCGTTCCGCCGCACAACGTGCAGTCGTACGTGAGAGAGCTGATCGGAAAAGGAAACGTCGCGGAAGCGGTCAGCATCCTGAAGAATTACGCTGCATGCGTTGAAAGCGAAGACCCGGAGGCCCGCAAGAAAACGGCGGTGGGGCTTGCGGAGTTGTCCGAAGCTTATGCCAAGGCCGACCCCAAGCTTCTGAGCGTGGCTCTCAAGCACGTCGGCCTGCGCCTCACCATGGAGCAGGACGGAGAAATTCAAGGATTGGTGAGCGCCGCTTTCGTTCGCCTGAGCCAGCAAGCGGCGACCAGCCGGTATTTTCCCGCGATGGAACAGGCGCTGGACTTGCTGACTGGCGTCGAAGCGCAGCGGCCCGGCATCGCCAACAGCTTGCGCAGCAAGATGGGCATCGAGGACCGCATACCCGAATTTGTGGACGAGGCCCTGCGCGCACGCCAGGTGGCGGCAGGACTGACCACAGTCCTGAAAATGCTGCCGCAGACCACCATGGAGCAGCTGGCCATTCGCTTCAACCGGTGCAGCTTGCGCGATGAATCCGAGCACGTTGCAAATCTCGCCGCCGACCTCGGCGAAGAGGCCGTGCAACACTTGCGGAGCACCGTGCGCGGCGGACCGGTGAAGGAAGCCGCGGAGATGGTCGGGCTGCTGAGCCGGCTGGATCCGCAATCGCTGATGGTTTTTCTGCCGAGCCGCATGAAAGATTTTTCGAGCGCGGCCCAAGACCGCGTGGCGCGCCAGGTTTCCGCAAGCGGCGCGGCCAGAAGGTGCCACATCCTGCTGGAGTTGCTCGATCACGTGGATCCGCTGGTGATGCCGCTGGTGATTGACGAAATCGGCGTGAGCGGCGACCGCGGGGCGCTGGGCAAGCTGCTGACCATCGCAGACGGCGATTTGCCGAACGGCGGGGCGGAATTTTTGCGCGTGAAAGCTATCGAAGCACTGGGCCGCATTCATGCTCCGGAAACTTTGACCACGCTGAAGCGCATCGTCGAAACGAAGAAAATGTTCAGCTGGGGCTATCCGCAGGAATTGCGCATCGCGGCCATGCAGGCCCTGGAGAAACTGGATCCCGAATGGGTGGGCGAATTTTGGCCCAAAAGCGGCATCAGCGAGGAAGACCTGATGCTCGCGCCTCTGGATGTTCCCGCGCAGTCGCGATTCGTTCGCCAGCGGCGGCACCAGCGCGTGAGGCTGCAAAAACCCGTTCACGCCATTAGCTTGAATCTCAAAGAAAGCTGCTGGCTGGAGATTAAGACCGCGAGCCTGAGCGGCGGCCTCGCGACGATCAGCCGCCATCTGGCTCCCGGAACGCCAGTTCAGTTGAGATTGCAAGTGGGCCTGCGGCAGATGCAAGCGACGGCCATGATGCGCGACTATCGCGCGCAGGACATGGCCTTCGAAATCGTGGATATGAATCTCGAAGAGCGCAGCAAATACCGCCGCCTTCTGGCCGGCCATCTTCCCCACGCCCCTGCCCCGAACGAGACGCCCGCCGCAAGACCGGACCTCGCCTCCGTCAAGTAACAAATCCCTTATTTGGTGTTATCGGCACAGAGTCCGGACTGAGACTCCGGGCCGAGGCGACGGCAGCGCTTGCCATTGGCGAAGCTGTGATTTGAGACTGGAGGGAGTACGCTCACCCCAGCACATTTTGTATACTTAACAAAACAATATTTCGCCAACAGTTCGACTGCATCACGAAATTGCAGCGTCACTTCTCCGCCGTTATCGCGCGTCCCGGCGAGGCCAGGCCGGACGATTACGCTTCATCTCTAGGAATCTTTGCGGGATGCAGTCTCGTTCGGATAGTTGAAGAAGAGCTGATTGCCGTCGGGATCATCGACCACCAGGAGCCGGTAGCCCCATGACCACGTGTCGGCTAGGATAAGCGCGCAGCCCTGCCGGTCGACCTGTGCGACATGCGCCCTGCCTTCCTCGTCGTAGCGCCAAGGGCTCGTGAAGCCGAGCCGATTAACGTAAAAGCGGAGCGAGGCCTCAACGTCCGTCACGTGCAGGACGGGGCGTGCGAACCAGTCTGTCATAGGCGATGTATCCTCGAATGAAGGTCACTCTTTCCAACATCTACACTGCGTGACAGATCGCGCAGGATCGGTCGATGCGGATATTGAGATGACCAGGAGCAAAGCATTTCCGCTCATTCTACGACTACGTGAGCGTAACTACAGAAAACCGATTGAGTATGTGCAGTGGAAGGCCCTTAGGGCTTTGCGGGCAGCGGCTGCCAGAGTTCAATCTTATTCCCATCCAGGTCATAGATCCAGGCAAAGCGACCGTAGGATTCATCCATTCGTTTGGCGTCAATCTTTACTCCCTCTTGTTTTAAGCGCTCGAGCAAAGCATCCATATCGTCCACGATGTAGTTGATCATGAACGGTGCGGGGCTGGGATCGAAATACTTAGTGGAGGCGGGAAAAACAGTCCAAACTGTAACGTGTTCCTTTTGCGGGTCGCCGTGTTCGCGCCACGGTAGCATCGCGCCTTGGCCTTTGTCAGCGAGTCCAAGATGCTTCGAATACCATTCGCGCATCTGATCACGATTAGCGGATTTGAAGAAGACACCGCCGATTCCAAGGATGCGCCCGCGCTGCTCCATTTTGACAGGCGGCTTCGACTTTTCAGGCTGCGGAGATTGCACGTCCTGTCCGCCCTTTGAGCAGACCGAGATGAGCAACAACGAGCCGAGCGCAACTGTGCTCCAGGATATTCCTTGCATGTGTGGACTATACGAGTTTCGACTCGAATGTCAACTGTTGAGCACAGGCGATTACGCGCATAGTGCTGACCGGCCCTATTTTGGACGTATGGCGGGCTGACCGTAAACAGCCACACTTCAAGTACGTCCTGCTTCTTGGCGCTTCCGCACCCCACCAGTTAGGATTAGATTGTTTTCCAATTGAGGTAAGAAACCGGACCGCGCGGACGTACCTCAGAAGAGCCCATCGGAGGATCGGCGATCATGGAAAGACCGTCAGGAGACGGCAAAACCCATTCGCGGACGCGGCAAAACTTCTCGATAATTTCATCGCTTGGTTTATCGGCACCAAGCATGAGCGCTGATTCGAGCATTCCGTCAGCGCATTGACAGAAGCTCCATTTTGATGTCACTTATTCGAGCATCTAGGCATACACTGTAGTTAAGCCTTGCGCTTTCCAGATTCGGCTGGCCGCGAACTTGTTCGGAAGCTTTCTTTGAAGGAAGATATGGCTATGCTAGCTGCAAAAGACGTATCCAAATTACTCGCTGACATCCCAAAGGGCGCGTGGGTTGCGCTATCACAAGACGAAGAGCGCGTTATCGCTTATGCGGCCGAGCTGCAAGAAGTTCTACGCAAGGCCAAAGAAGCGGGTGAGATCGAACCAATCGTTACGCGCGTAGCCGAGACAGAAACGGGGACGCTGCTCTTCTAGGGGCAAAGTTGCCAGCTTATCAAATCCCATACCAGCAAATCCAAGCTGCAGCATCTCCAGCTTTCCCCGCGGGCCGTCTCATCAAACGGCCTGCTTTGGTTTTGGCGCTGCGAAACGGGCAGAATCGTCTGAATTGTCATGCCTTGGTGGATTCTGGCGCCGACCACTGTGTTTTCCCTCGCTCCTTCATGCACCCCTTAGGGCTAGACCCGTTAACAGCTCCACTGGATACGACTTCCGGAGTCGGTAGCACCAATGTGCCGACCCACTATTGCAATGTCACGCTCGATCTGGGACCGATTCATTTTCAAGTCTACGCAGGATTCACGACGGGCATGGACCCGTACGGTATTGGGTTGTTAGGGCAGGACGGGTTCTTCGATAAGTTCAGAATTATCTTCGATCACGAGCATGGGATTTATACGCTGGAGGCGCCCTAATCCCCAGAACTGCGCCGCTAACTACTGTCCTATTTCTTGGCCCTTCTGCGCCCAACCAGTGGCACCAGGACTTTGGAGAAGATGACTCATACCGAGCGGATGTACGATTTTTAATAAATTATGCGCTCCTTAATGACTTATAATGCATTGATGGAGCGTGGCAAAGGCTGTCAGCTTTTATTTGACCATCAGAACGTGGGCCATTCCCGTCGTCCTGTCTATAAAATAGAAATTTCCCCTAAATGAAAATCCTACTGTACAACCCCGACAACGGCGTGACGCGCAACTTCATGCCGCATCTTTGGATGTTCCTGCTGCAAGCACTGACTCCGACCGGCCATGAAGTGGTGCTGATTGACGGCAACGCACAGCCCATGGATGAAGAAAGTATTGCGCGATACGTGCGTGAACAGAACGTGGGACTGGTGGGCATCGGCGCGATGACCAGGATGATCGCCAAGGCCTATCGTATGGCGGATGCAGTGCGCGCCGCGGGAGTGAAAGTGGTAATGGGCGGCCCGCACGTGACGGAAATGGCCGATGAGGCTCTGGGGCGTGACGGGGGCTCGCGCCATGCCGACGCGGTGGCTCTTGGCGAAGCGGATGAGACCTGGCCCAGAATTGTGGAAGATGCCGTGCGCGGCACGCTCAAGGATGTTTACGCGCCAGTGGACGACTTTGGCCAAGAGCGCAAACCATCGCTGCAGTCCTATCCGGAGATTCCGTGGGACAAAATCAAACTGGACCAATTCAATTTGCTCCCCGGCATGTTGCAGCCACTGCTCAAACGAGTGGGCGCTGGCTGGGGAACCTTTCGAATTATTCCTGTGGAGTCGGGGCGCGGCTGCCCTTACGGATGCGAGTTTTGCACCGTGACGGGATTTTTTGGGGATTCGATCCGATTTCGGACCAATGAAAGCGTAGTGAACGAACTCTTGTTGCTGAAAGCCCGCGCGCGGGAGGAGGGCGGGCAGATTGCCGTATTTTTCATCGACGACAATTTTGCCATCAACGTAAAGCGCACAAAATCATTGCTGCGAGACATCATTGCGGCTGACGCGCAAGTGCATTGGGTCGCCCAGATCAGCGCCAATCTGCTGCGCGATGAGGAGCTAGTTGATCTGATCGCGGCCTCGGGGGGCAAGTGGATCTTCATCGGAATGGAATCCATAGATCCAACCAACCTTGCCGACGTAAAAAAAGGCTTCAACAAGCCGGGTGAGTATGCCGCGGTGCTCGATCGGCTCGCCCAGCGCAACGTTTTTGCCATCACCTCTTTTATCTTTGGCATGGACAATGACACGCCTGGCGTAGCGGAGCGAACCCTGAAGGAAATTCGTACCTGGCCGCCGGGGCTGCCTATCTTTGGCTTGATGACTCCTCTTCCTGCGACGCCCTTATACAAAAAGCTGGAAGCCGCGGGGCGGCTCACCCGCCCCAAGCACTGGCAAGAGTTCATCCCCTTTGCGATGGCCCATACGCCGCTAAAGATGAGCATCGACGAAGCGCATGCCGAAGTGCGCAAGGGGTGGATCAGCTCTTACAATCCGGAGGCCATCGAAAAAGCCGTGGATTCACTGAACCATAAGCCGCTGGGTTATCGCATCAACATTTTTATCGCACGCCTCTGCTTCCGGGGAATTTATTTTCCGCAAATGGGCCGCTTCGCATGGCTGAAAACCATTCTTGAAAATCGCCGCACCATCTTCAAACTCATCAGGCAAGGATTCGGAGGAGGGCTGCACGCCGCCGTTCCGTCAGTCGCGACCCAGCCCGTCACGGAGCAGCAGGACTGAGGCTGGCGTTTTTTTTAAACGAAAGATTGTTGTTCGCGAAAGGCTGTTTAGAACCCCACCGAACACCCGGGCACCCCAAATCCGTCATTACACTCTAAGCGCTCCTTCAGAATTCAAGCAGGGGTGTTCTCGGCGAGTTGCACGCAGTTCCGCCCAGACTCTTTGGCGCGGTAGAGCGCCCCGTCTGCGGCTTCGAGCACCAGCTCGGGTGTGGAAAGCTTCTTGGAGTTCTCAGCAACGCCGATGCTAATGGTGATGGTTACGGACTTTTCCGGCCCTGGCTCCGGCGGGTGCTCAGGTTTTTTGTCAGGATCCCTGGGTCCTCGCAAACGGAAGCCGCTCGCAGCAATGGCCTCACGCAGCGACTCGACAAAGGGCCGCACTTCCATCGCGGAGCGCCCGGGAAACACGATGGTGAACTCTTCCCCACCGTAGCGGAAGGCGCGTGCTCCGCCTCGCACCCGGGAAATCATCGACGCGACGAATTTGAGCACCTGGTCGCCCGCATCGTGTCCATAGCTGTCGTTGAACGCTTTGAAGTGGTCCACGTCGCACATGGCCACGGCATAGCGGCCGCCAAGGTGCGACATGAGCTCTTTGAGAGTTCGCCGCCCGGGCAGTCCTGTCAGTTCATCGCGGTGGGCCGCCTCATAACCGTGCTCAAGCGCCTCGTAGAACAGGATCAGGCCCGCAGCGCCGAAGTAAAACAATGTCTCCTCATGCTTTCCTGCCTGCCGCAACCCCACAAATGCGGCCAGCAGAGCCAAGAGCAGTCCCGCCTCAACTCTCGTGCGCCGGAACATCGCCAGACCCAGCAGCGTGAGCGATGCGGCTGCGAACGCAAGCTGTGGACCAAGGGGCATCCAGCTGGGGCCGGCAGCGTCCTGGCCCCAGCGCAGGAAAGCCTCCAGCGGGCCCCCTCGTACCTGCCCCAGCATAACCACGCCGGCGCTCTCGACCGCGATCAAAGCTATCTTTAAGAGGCCGCTGGGCGTCACTGTACCGCGCTCGCGGAGAGACGCAAAGAAGGCGATGTTTAGAGGGAGAAGAAAAGCTGCCGCCAATTTCGAAACGTCCGCGGAGGCTGGCAGGGTCCTTAAGCCCCAAATGGCCAGGCCGAGTACCAGGGTTGAAAACAACACGCGACCCTGGCTGTAATACCAACTGAGCAGCCCGGCGGCCGCCAGGGCCGCGAAGCAGAAGAAGCGAGCGTATGGAGCAAGCGTCAGGCGGGCCGGCTCCACCTGCGTCAACCCCCAGGCCGCAAGCAGCAGCCAGGCGCCCGGCGAAATCAGGCGGGCTAGCCAGCGAACTGTGGCGACGTGGCGCGGCATCTTTCTCTCACAATAGAAGTTTTCTCATTAGGGCAGAGACACCAAGTCATGAGGTTTACAGTCCCTGATAATGCCAGCGATATCCTGGCCGCGGCGCGGAGGAATCGGCTCAAGTGGATTGCCGGCGAAGTAGAAGTAAGACTGCCAGGCCCCAACCGATTAGGCCAAACCAGACGCTCGGGCGCGAGACGATTCTTGCCAGCCGGGCCGCTGCACTGGGCTGAGCCAAAGGTCCAGTTTCGGCCTGTAGTTCCGAGTCTGGCGTACCCGAGGTCTTGGGATCCTCTGACGATCTCGCATTGGCCTTGGACAGTTCCTCTCGGGTCTCTTGAAGTTCCGCGCGAACCCTTGCAAGCTCGTTCTCCAGTTGGCGAATCAAGTTGCCCCCTACGACGCCCAGGGCCAGGGCGCGCGCGTTTTCGGCAATCTGCGCGGCCGTGCGCGCAGGCTGCACCACATTATTACCTTTGGGATGCTTCTTGTACGCGCTCTCCGCTTGGACAAGAAACCCTTTCGCGCGCCTAAGCGTTTCGCGCGTATGTTTCTCTTCTTCGACTTCGAGGGCTCCCGAGGAACGCTCCAGTCCCAGGATGCCTGACCGCGACGCCAGTTCCACGGCCTTTCTTGCCTGCAGCAGGTCGCTTGGCGCCGCCTCCACGGCAATCGGAGCCGAATCATAATCAATGTAGTGGGTGGAGAAGGACAGGTTTGCTTTTTTGTGCGCGGCTTTTTTCTCCGCCCCCTCCTTGCGCGCTTCCTCGTCTATGCTGTAGAGAACCACCTGCGGGCTCGGATCCACTACGGCGAAGTCTGGTTCCGCAGTCACCATCAGCCAGAAAGCCTGGTAGGGCGTTCTCGCGTTGATGTTGATGGGTTTTTGGCCCGTCGCACTGATTTCGCCGAGGTTTGACGCTTTCCCATCCCCCGACACCGCCCACAGCACGTACGTCAGAAAATCCTTGCCGAATTGCTGCGCAGGTTTTAGGCCGGCGATGTTTCCGCGGTTGATGTCAATTTCCAAAAATCCCGGCCGGCGCTTCCGGATAAAGAACAGCGACGATGAACCGGCGCTTTGAATTCTCAGCTTGATGTGGGCTTCAGGCGCAAGACTCGTTCCCCCCAGCGTTACCTCGGTCGGTTTTGATAGATCACTGTAGGTCAGGATTTGGCCATTGGGCTCCTTTACTTGAATGACCCTGAACTGGCCTGGCTCCTCGACCGCGCCGCGCCGTTGCGCGGTCAGCGGCATGGCGCTCACACCGAGCAGCCAGCAGCTAACGAGCCGCTTCCATCGCAACCATGTCACGACGATTCCCTCTTCTTGGAGTGCTTTAGCCTTAAGTTCCATCGTAGGCAGAAGGAGTGGCAAGGGCAACGCGAATACTCTCCAAGGACTCGTTAAGGTAATCAGCCATCTTTACAACACCGCGCGGGCGTACAACTGCTCGGCAAAAGCCGCCTGGCCGCCGCCAAGTAGTAGAATCCACTGGAGTTAACCCCTCCTTCTCTTTTTCTTTCATTTTTCTTTCATTTTCTCTTGACAGCAAAGGCACGTCCCTGATATGCTACTCCCCGTAAAGTACCGCGCCCCGATTCCTGTCGGGGCGTTTTCTTTTTCTGGCTCCTTTTCTTGTAACTCCTGCAAAATCAACGCGGCGCTGTGGCGGCCGCTCTGTAAAGCGGGCGTTTTGCCTTCACTCTCCCCTGTCGGCTCTGAGCTGTCCGCAATTTATTTCGGTGTCCTCTGTGCTCCGCCCGGCGCCTGCCCCGAACCGTCGGGTTCCTTTTGATTGTTAGCTGTCAGTCTCTCTTTTTCTGCTTTCTGCTTTCTGCTTTCTGCTTTCTCATTCCACTTCAGGATCTACCATGAAACCCAAAAAACTAAACACCACTCTCCTCTGGAAACAATTCGAGGACTTTCTCTACCCGCAGCTCGGCTTCTCCATCACCGACCGCGCCGTCTATCACCATCTCATCCGTCACAGCCGTCTCGATGGCAAGCTCGAGCTCCACTTCTCGATTCCCTGGCTGGCTCGCGGCATTGGCATTAGCACCGGCCCCGTGCGCGAATCCGTTCGCCGCCTGATTGCCATAGGCGTACTGCGCCTGATCCATCGCAGCAAGTCCGGCCACATCGTCGAGGTGCGCCTCCCCGATGAAATTCGCGCCGCTCGTCCTGGCGCACTCTCCCCGCCCGCCTCCCGCTCCGCCAACCCGCCTGTCAATCTCGAAGAACTCGACTTCCTCAAGACCCGCGCTCTGCGTCAGTCCATCCACCTCCGCGAACGCGGCCACTGTTTCTATTGCCTGCGCCGAACCGACGCCCGCATCCAGGTCCTGGATCACGTCGAGCCCCGCGCCAAGGGTGGAGGCAATTCCTACCGCAACTTGGTTTCCTCCTGCCTCGAATGCAATTCCCTGAAAGGTGAACGTTCCGCCCCCGATTTTCTCCGCTGGCTCTTCCGCGACCGCCGCCTCACCGCCTCCGAGATGCACGCCGGCCTCCGCGCCCTCGAAGCCCTCGCCGCCGGCAAACTCCCGCCCCCCGTCCAACACCCCGACACGCCGCTTGGCGCTCCCAACAGCAAGACCGTACCACACGCCCCCGCGAAGCCCCCTCTTCCCCTTGTCACTCGCCACTACTCCTTGAACCCGCTCCCCCACCGCGGCCGCCCACGGGGCTCCCGCAGCGGCCGGTAGGGGCACGATATATCGTGCCCTTCTTCTGTAGCGGCGGGTTTACCCCTCCACTCTTGGAGTGCGGTGGCTTGCCGCCGCTTTTCTTCCCGTCGACACCACTCTTGCTTGCCGAGGCTCGAATTGCTAAGGAGTGCTCTTGTGGCCGCAATCTCGCAATTTGCCATTCCGAGCGACGCGAGGGATCTTCTTGCTCGCCACTCGGTACTGTTGTTTATGCGTTTTCGATTCGCACGTCTCCAAATTTTCGGAAATCCTCATCGAACGTGGCAACCGGGCTATCTTCGGCTCTCGCAGCCGCGGCCAGCAGGCAGTCCACGAAATGAACCGTCGTCTTTTAGTAGCGGTTCAGCGCCTCCAGATGAACCGCGTTTTCGCTGATCTCTACGCCAGGGCTCGAAATCAACGTGCGACCGCCGCCTCCGAGATGCACGGCGGCCTCCGCGCCCTTGAAGCCCTCGCAACCGGCAAACTCTCGCCCCCCGTCCAGCTCCCCGACACTCCCATTCACCCCGCTTGCCCCGAGCTTCGAGCGGGCGGAACTCCCAAACGCAAGGCCGTACCACACACCCCCGCCAGGCCCCGCCTTGCCCTCGGCACTCCCGCCCACGCGCTCGGCCCCAAAGGCCGCCCGCAAAACGCACTACGGGCGCACGGCCCCATTGCGAGGGCTGGCAGCGGCCACCAACGCGCCTGCCTCATTAAGGTCTTTACCGGCTTTGAAACCCATAAAGGACATGATTTCATAGTTCAATAGTTGATAGTATTAGTACGCGGCTAATCCTTTTATGTTTTGGTCGTGCCCGGCCTCTCGAAAAAGATCTACGAGAGGAGTCCTGCACCACAATGAACGCAAACCGGCGGTTGCGAGAGCGAAAGCAGCCCGAGCGAATAGTGTCGTGCAAGCTCGGCGGTGAAGAAAGCAGTTCCGTCCTGAATCTTTCCGAAGATGGGTTGTGCTTTGAGAGTCTCACGCCCATAGAAGAAAAGGACTTGCTGCAGTTGCGCTTGTTGGTCGACCTGAACAGCGCGATCGAGGCCACCGGCGAGTTGGCATGGATTGACTCGGCAAAACGCACGGGAGGCCTGCGCTTCCTGGAGTTGAGCGCCCCGGCACGCGAGCAGATCCGCGCCTGGCTGAGCGAGGCCTCTATCGCAGCGGAAGAAACTGTCGCGCCTTTCTGCAGAAGTGTGATCAAGCAAGCGGATGACGGAGCGGCCAGCGAGACGCCGGTCATTGGGCCAGAGAAGCAGTCCCCGAGCACGCAACTTGTTCCTATAGAACGTTACCGGGCCCAGACGCGCTCGCAATTCCTCCGCGGCGTATTGGTGGGCTTCGTGATGTGCATGGCGGTGATGATTCCCATCTTCCGGTTTGCCGGCGGCATGAAGCCCGGGAGCCCGGCGCGCACGACCGCGAATCGCGCGGCGCAATCCAGTGCAGAGCAGACGCGGGCATCAGTAGTACAGTCCGCGTCACGAAGTGCCTCGACCTCGGAGCCGACCGCTACGAAACCCCTGGCGACCGAGTTGGCGGCCGTGCACACGGCAGCAGCTCCCGCGCCAGCCGCCTCGAAGGCGCATTCTTCCCAGGGGCAAGTGCAGCCGAGAAGGGTCCCGGCGACGCCGCAGGAGTTGTGGTCTGCGTTGCAAGCAGGAAACATCAAGGCGGCGGTAGCGCTGGCGGACCTCTACGCACGGGGCGAAGGCGTCCCGGTGAACTGCGAGCAAGCGCGAGTTTTGCTCCTGGTCGCTTCAGGAAAGAACAATGCGGAGGCTTCCAAGAAACTGCAAAAGCTGGAGAAAGGCGGCTGCCCCGCAAAAAGCGAGTGAGCCGAAGCCGTGCAAACTGCACGAGTCTCCATGGCTGGTGGCAGCTCTTAACCTGTACGCAAACCACTTATCTGCAACGAGCTCTTGGTCGCCTATTTCTGGCCAATCCAACCCTACGGTTTTTCGATTCGCACGTCCCCAAATTTTCGGAAATCCTCATCGAACGTGGCAACCGGGCTATCTTCAGCTTTCGCAGCCGCGGCCAGCAGGCAGTCCACGAAATGAACCTTCGTCTTTCCATAGCGGTCCAGCGCATCCA
>QHYL01000612.1 GCA_003224105.1 Acidobacteriota bacterium
GGATTTGAAAATGGATTTAAGGAGTCCCATTGATGACCCACCCACACCGGAGAATTTGTCGAGCATCCGGCCGAGCGGCTGGGGGAGGAAGCCGGAAAATGGCGCAACACTAATGCAGGAACGCCACCCACAACAACCAGGTGGATTCCCTGATTTTTACCCCGGTAAAGACTTGAACAACGGCTTGCGTAAATCAAAGGTAACCGTATTGAGGGGCAGTCCGAGGAATAGACGTAATGGTCGAATTCGTGGTGCAAACACCTTCCTTCCATCGCGCGATGATTCTTGCTTTATGGAGGCAAGCTGATGCATGTGGCAAGAACTCGCAACGGCTTTGTCCCAGCCCCCCGGCGACAAATGTTTTCGAAATGGAAGCATCTCCTTACGCCCGGCGTGCCCATTCATAAGTTTGCCGGAGACGAAGCGATCACGATTTGGCGAAGAACTCAACGCAGAGGAGATGACGAAAGCAGTTTGGTTGAGGACAGAAGCCTTCGCGCAGATTGAGTTCCTCGAACGGACCCGAAGGAGACCGGCTCTGCCACTCCAAATTCGTTGCCCTCCACGACCACAAGGACCCCCGCAGGGTCGTTAGGGAAACATAGGCCCTGCCCCCCCTGAGCGGTTCCGAGCAGTCGATCTATGGTCTGCCGAATAGGTTTTCTTCAAGCCACTTATAACCGTCAGATACGTAGGATTTGCCTTGGTCTAGTGACTCCATCGCTTCCTTCAGTGCTGCTCTTTGTGCAGAATCGCCCCGAAACCGGTGTTGCAATTCCTCCAGAAACAGATCACGCCAAATGTCCAGTCCCTCGGCATCCTGCATCGGACCGCAGTAAATCTCGCTTGGCCCCCAACCGAGTTCGAGCGTGAATACCAGATATTCTTCGATTATCCTGTTTCTGATTTCTGAACCCCCGTGCTACTTGACCTTCCGAGTCGGCAATTCTCCAAACACAGAAAGACCAAGTTAGTGCGAGGTCCTTTGCGAGCCGGCGGGGGCCTTCGACCCGTGGTGCGTCGGTCTTGGAGGTTGATGTTTTCACTGCTGTGGCTGACAAATCGCGGAGGTCTCCAGCGATTTCATACAACAAATAAGCATAGGGGGTTGGAAATTCGGAATTGCTTAAAGGGCTCTCCCAAACACTTCTATCGAATCTGGATCGCTCTTGGACTGAACGGAAGATGTCCCACAGGTCTGTGACGTAAAAATCCCTATCGACACCAGCCTCAAGAGCTGTCTTGATAGCAAGCACCTCAGTCTTGGCTGCAAGGTAGATTGGACACCGAGAGCGCGCGCTGATTCCCTGAGATGCTTCGTAGTCTCGACCTACATCGTTATAGCTAGAATCGTATTTACCGCTTCTCAATTCCTCCACCGCTGAAATAACGAGCGGATAGTGAGCGGATGCATCGAAGTACCATTCAGGGTTTTGGAAGGTTTTTTCAATTAGCGCTTGTTCGGCGTCTGAGTAAACGAGGTGCTCCAGTCCGCCATACATTGACACGACGGCAGACCGCAACGGTGACACGCCGGATCGTAGCAAAGCACGAGTAACCACATCTACGGCAGCAAAACGGTTTTCAAGTGATCTGAGAAATGGCACATTCCCCAGCAATTCGAGATGAACGAGAGAATGCGAATTGAGCAGCGCCTCGACCATGGCTGGATCGAACAAAACGGTTGCTGCGCCCGCAGGCAAATGTATCAATCTTTGTTGGTTTTTTCGAAGAATCCTTTCCACCTCGTCGAATTCGCGTTCGCGGAGAGCCGCTTGAAAAACGTCCTCAACACGTCCGAGTTTGTTGCCAGTGAGCTTGGCCCGATGCCACGAGATCCAACTCCACACGGCAGCACCAACCGGTAGAACGAATGCACCAAACGTCAGGCCAAATAGCACCAAATCGAGGCGCCACCGAAAAGGAGGAGGCACGCCCAATGGAGCCTCCCGAAAGACAATGAGAATCAACGATAGGACAGTGGCAGCGCCCAAGAACCACATCGGCACGAACAAGCTCAACGAACGCCGCTGAACGGGGCGCGCAATGGCCAAGACAGCCACTAGAACTCCGATGAATGCAAGAAGTCCTTCGAATGTCACGGTCCATCCTCCACGCTTTATTTCTCGAGGACTCGTCGACGAGTCCCGGTCGAACGGCGTCGCGCACGTCGTAAGCGTTATACTTTAACTCGCGTCTGCAAAATGAGCACAAGGAACGGAAAGCGCTCGCCCCTGGTGGGCGGCACCGTACGGAGCGGTCCTTCGGTACACTTTCCGCAGTGAACTATCGGCCGATTATCCTTGGGACCTCGTCGTTTACAGCCACAGGATGGCAGGGACCGTTCTATCCGAAGGGTTTGCGACCCGCCGACTACCTCAGCTACTACGCGCAGCACTTCGACAGCGTAGAGATTGATTCAAACCTTCTACGCAACTCGGAATATGAACGTGGTGCGCTCCTGGAGTGCCAAACCCCGGAAGGATTTCTTTTTTGCGGCCAAGAAAACGCTGCAAAAAGTCGAACGGCGGGGACCCCCTGGATTGACTTCTTCTTGCTTGCTGTATCTCACAGCATCCAAACGACTTACAAGCCCCCGCAAACCGCACGATCAGCGGAAAATTTCTTCCTTTCTAACCTCCAGTATTCAAACGACTTATTTATCGCTTGACAAATAGTAAAAATGTAGTACAATGACTTCTGCGATTCGGACACGGCTCGGTCTATAGCCTGCCTCGCTAAACCCCATGCGCCCCCGCCGCGCAGCACTTTTCACCCCTCCTTCTCCGACCCTTGCCTTCCTCCAAAACCTCGCTAACCCCAATCATTGCCACACTTCCGAAAAATCGCCCGTAACTCCAATCATTGCCACAGATCCGAAAATGCCCTCCTGTA
>QHYL01000613.1 GCA_003224105.1 Acidobacteriota bacterium
CGCCTGGCTCGGCAGCGCGTAGAGCGGAGAATCAATCATGTAGGACAGCAGCATGCGGCGCACTTCGGTGTGATAAAGCTGGTCGCCGTATTCATGAGGCGGGTCGCCGAAATGCGCGGGCGCATTGAAGTATTCCTTGTAGAGTTCAGCGAGCCTCCCCGCGACCTTATCCCCAAACTGTTCTTTGGACCATTGCCGGTAGAATTCCCCGGATGGATCCCCGCCGGCGGGGGTTCCCTTCCAAACAGCATCCATGGCAGAGCGTATGGACATGGTTACGGGACGAATATCGCTGGTGTTCACCAGAAAATACCTGGTTGCTCCCGCTTTCGTATAGCGGCTGATCTCGGAGAAGGTGCGTTCCACAGGAACCATTTCCGTAAGCTGGTTCGCGCGCCCATTCATCATCGCCACATGATCATAGATGCCCTGGCCGGTGGAGACTTCGCCGTGATCTTGCAAATAACCGTATCCGTCGTCGGCCCAAACGACGGAAACCTCGGGCGGAATCTTCAGGTCGCCTTGCTGGACGAGTTTTGCTCCTTCCTGCCACAGATTGGTAACGAACTTCGCATCCCGACGCACCGAGCGAACAATCTGCATCTGGTCGGCAATGGCTTTGCTGATAAGCGCGCCCAATGCCTTGTTGTTGTCGCGAACGTGGGGATCCATGGAAGCGTAGGTCACGTCGGAAAGACCGCGCAGGCCAACGGTCCAGAGCATTTCCTGATTAGGCCGGTACGAAGCTACGGCGTTTTTCCACGCGCGTTCCAGAATCTCCGGATGCTCGGAATAGTTGTAGGGAACTTCCTTGGGCCAGCGAGCAACATTAAGACCAAGGGGAATCGCGTGATGCTGGGCAACAATCAAACCTCGTTTGGCGGCCAGCCTCACTTGAGGGTCGTCGGGGAAAATCCAGGTCCCAGGAGCGACCATGTTCCCCTTCAAACGCAAAATGGTTTCAAAGATTCTGTCCCACACCTCCAACGAAATTCCGGTTTTGTCTTTCTCTTCTCCCGGCGCCCATCCCGTCAAGAGATCTTCGTCATTGATGAAAAATCCGCGATAGGCAAAGACGGGTGGTGGGTAGGTTTCATTCAATGACCCTGGCAACGAGACGGAAGTGCGGCGTGCGGGTTGGTGGTCCGTCCAGTAGTGCAAGGGATCAATCCCAAGATATTTTTCAGAGAATTGATAGACGGCATAGATCGTGCCGCGCATGTCGGCGCCAGAAAGCACGACAACTTTGGTGGCGTGCCGCGGATTCCACCTCTCTTCGCGCAAAGAAATGGAAAAAGACTCGGGAGCCGTCAGGCCGTTAGCGCGCAGTTCTTCAGGAAGCCTCGACTGCTCGCCTATGAATATCGTCAGCGGCCCTGAATCTTCCTGGCGATGAATGATCTTTGGCCTCGTTCCAAGAACTGCCTGGAGATCCGCGGCCAGGTCTTCGGCCGCTTTTTGGATGGGTTCGCCTTCCGCTGCGCTCGTGAATAGAGTTACGGAGCGATCCAGAATAACGCGATCTTGGCTCGCGGATCTGGTTTCCGACTCGCGGGACCCCGTCGCAGCCGACTGCGAAGCATCGCACGGAAAAGACCAGCATCCGCCGAGCAAGACGAGGATAGCTAAAGTTCGTGCAATCATTTGCTGATACAACCGCTGCGGCGTGTTCACGCAGATGGAAGACGTTCCCGATCAGAACGTCACTCGCGCCCCGAGCCAGAGAACGCGGCTGCCGGAATCGTTGCCGAAGAAGCCTTGCCCCGGCGGGGAGAGGGTCCCGGTAATCTCGCCAAAATTCGAGGCGCCCAATGTTGCGTTCGGGTTATTGAAATGAGGAGTGTTGGTGAAATGGATGGCGTCGGCCCGCAACTGAAGCCCGATCCGCTCGGTGATCTTGAATTGACGGGCCAAGCTGAGGTTCATGTTGAAGTATCCTGGACCGCGAAACGCATTGCGACCCGTGTTTCCGTAACGCAAATTCTGGGTGGGAGTTCCAAGTGGGTTTGGTTCAGCGAATGCCGTCGGGTCGAAGTAGTGACAAGTAAGGTCCGTTGCCTTACACGTTGCGTTCGGGGTCGGCGGCTGGCCCCCGGTCAAGTGGAAGGGACCGATGAGGTCCGCCGTTTGGGTCGAGCCATTCGCGGCCAGAGCACTCCCGTTCCCGGTTACTGTGAAGGGCAAGCCGGTCATCATGCTGAGGGTCGGGCTAATCTGCCAGCCTTCGAGAATCCAGCTGGCCACCCCTCTGGTCGCCCAGCGCTGTCCCTTGCCGAACGGCACATTCAGCACACCATAAATCTCGACGTCGTGGGTACGGTCGAAAGCTGCGGGCGCGTAGTTCTTTTGCCAGTACGCAGGATACGGGAAGAGCAGGAAGTTCAGTTCTTCGTCGTCCGAGTAGTCGAGCGTCCTCGACCAGGTCCAGACGGCCCCGAACGTAGATCCCTGCGCGAATCGGCGCGTTACTTTCGTCTGCAACGAGTTATAGGAGTTGCTCTTAAAGGGCACTTCCCCATTGATGGTAGCAGTGTAGGTCTTGCCGAGCGCTTGGCTGAGCAGACCTCCGGCGTTGCCGGTTCCCGGCAGCGAGGCGTTGAGATTCATATTGACTAACGGCCGAACGTCGTATGCACCGACATATCCGGTTTGGAAGACAAACCCCTTGAATTCCTGTTCAACCGTAAGGTTGAACGAGTTGATGTACCCTCGATGAAAGGGATTCGGGATGGTTATCGTTCCAACGTTGGTGGGGAGCGGTACCACGCCGGTACTGAGGCTGCTGGGCACGGGCACCA
>QHYL01000614.1 GCA_003224105.1 Acidobacteriota bacterium
GACAAAAGCAACTTGTTCACGGATCTGCTTGGCTCGGGCAACAACAGAATTTTGCAGCCTGCCTACGACGCTTTTGCGCAAGATAGCTTCAAATGGAAGCCCAACTTCACTCTTAACATCGGCCTCCGCTATGCCTGGAATTCCACGCCATCGGAAGCCTCAGGCCGCTTCACCAATTTCGACACCGCCAACGGCACTTTAGTCTCGGCTTTTCAGCCCTATCACACGAACAACAAGAATTTCCAACCGCGCATAGGCTTCGCCTGGGATCCCTTTAAGACTGGTAAAACTTCAATCCGCGCCGCCTATGCCATCATGACTCAATCGCCGACCACCAATATCGTCACTGGGCTCAGCTCCAATCCGCTATTCGCTCTGCCGGTTTCTCTTGGCTCTTCAACAAATGCAATAACCTTGGAGAATCCGTTCCCCGCAGGTACGGGCATCAGTCTGGGCCCCTTTGCGATTAATCCGAATTTCGACGACGCTTATGCTCAAGACTGGAACCTTACGATTCAACGCCAGCTCAGCTCTACGCTTGGTGTGGAGGTGGCTTATGTGGGCGTGAAGGGCACACACCTCCAAATTTTGCAAAACATTAACCAGCCCTTCGTTACGAATGGCTTCTACAGCACGACTCGCCCCTTCCCCACGCTTCCTGCGACCAGTCCAGTGTTCCCCTCGCAATGCGCAACCGCATCGGGCTGCCCTCTTGGCAATCTCAGCGGTGGCGGCCAGGTAAATACCGGAGGGAATTCCAACTACAACGCACTCTGGGCCACGATCAACAAACACTTCTCCCATGGCCTGCAATTCCAAAGTTCCTATACCTTCTCCAAGTCCCTGGACTACAATTCGCTCTCCACGGGTGAGTCCCTCTTACTCCAAAACGCTTACAACCCGCGCGGCGATTATGGACTCTCGGAATTTGACGTCCGGCATCGCTTCGTTCTGAGCGGTTTCTACGAGCTGCCCTTTAAGGCGAACCGCCTCGTATCGGGTTGGCAGCTCGGGGTCACACAGCAGGCGCAGACTGGCAGCCCTCTTACCCCGACGTTGGCCATTGGCCCCGGACCAGGAATCTCCTTGACCGTTCGCCCGGATTCGCTTCAACGCGTGACCGGAACGGGAAGCCCATCGCAATACTTCTCCAACCCAGTAGTATGCGAAAACTACAATGGACCTCTTCCGGCTTCGCCAAATCCAGCTTTCCCATCCTGTTCGTCAACGCCCAATGCGGCCTTTGCCGCTCCCTGCACCTTTAGCAACGTTCCGACTAGTTCCGGTGCTTTCCCGGTCGTTCCCGGGACTTGTCATCCGGGCAGTCTCGGCCGCAATTCCATCACCGGACCAGGTTTTCTGAATACGGATTTTTCCGTAACCAAGAACACCAAAATCACCGAGAGGCTCAATCTCCAGTTTCGTTGCGAGATGTTTGATGTCCTGAACCACCCGAATTTTGGCAATCCCGTTCTCACCGCCACCAGCGGTTCGTTTGGGCATATTCAAAGTACACGGTTCCCAACTGGCGACTTTGGCTCCTCTCGCCAGATCCAATTTGCCCTGAAGCTGCTCTTCTAGCCGACGGCTACTTCGTTTCCACGAGGGCGGGCTTCGGCCCGCCCTCTTCTCCCGTGCCGAGGCGCATTCAGCATAGGTTCAAGGGCAAACCATGAGACCAGGTAACCTCCATCCGTCCAGGTCTTCCATTGCGGATTTTGACTCTTTCCGCGCTCCTACGGTCCACAATCCAAACGACTTAGGAATTCCCGACAAACCATCAGCGAATGGCAAATTTTTTCCGTTCTAACCCCTTGCATCCACAGGACTTATTTTACACTTGACAGATAGTACCTATATAGTATACTGAGCAAATGGGAATCGCGCTCCATCACTTTGCTGCCCGTCCTCAAAGCGTCAACGCGCGTCTGTTTTGCCGTATTTGCCCCTCGTTATCTTGCTTGTTTTCATGCAAATACAAACTGCCCATTCTGCAAATCCTTTGTTTTGATAACGATGCAAATTGCCGGGGGGTGGGGGGGTGCTGCGCTCATGGAAGTGAAAGTATTACTTGAACTCAGTCACGCGGAAGGGTTTCCCAAGACGCCGAGCGACGGGCTAGGGGGTGGCGGTGGCGGCAGTGTACTTCGGCGCGTTGCGGGTCAATTTGCGAATGACAAACTCTTGCAGGATGTTGCTGGCCGCCGTCGAGCCAATCGCGATGAGCGTATTCTCAAACGTCACAGTCGCATCGCGATCGCTCTCGGGATAATAAAGGTTGGAGATACCGCCGGCAGCCAGGCTCCCGAGAACCGCGGAGTAATTGGCCTGCCAGTGTCCATTGTCGCCTTTGCAAATCACGGAGTTGGCCAGCGCATAGAAGAAACGCCGGTGCCGCGATCCGGTCCCTTTGTAAAAATACCGGGGATCCTGTTTCAGGAGCGACGGGAGGATCGCGCCGCCGATGAACGTGCTGGTAACCGAGTCGGCGTAAGCAGCGCCAAGGCGCTTGCCGTAACCTTGCGCGCCTTGCCCGTACCCGCTGAAAGAATTTGCCGCCTGCTGAATTCCGGCGATGGCTGCGGTCACGCCGAAGTTGACGGGATCCACCGTGAGCTTCCACGCCAGCTCGAACTTTTGCCTGGGGCGGAGAGGAGCGGCAGCCGGATTGTAAGTGACATAGAAATTCGGAATCACGCCCAGGACCCGCTGCTTTTCTTCATCCTTGATTTCCGCTTCCGCTTCCTCGACCGGCGTGAGCGAAACCTTCACCTCGCTGACAGACTCCGCCACGGTCATCTCGACCGGAGGCACAATGCAGTCTTCCCCCGAATGCAAAGTTCCCGAGGATGTCTGCATGGTGAAACCCGGCGACGTTACCGTGAGCTGGAATGGTCCAGGAGCGATGCCGGCAAAGCTGAATTGTCCGTCGCTGTCGGATATCACTTCCTGGTCGAGTGCAAGATCTTCGCGCGAGAGTTTTACGCGCGCTCCCGCAATCACCGCTCCCGTTCGATCCACGACGCTTCCGCTAATGGTTCCCGGCCGGACCGGTTGCTCTCGGGTTGCATCGGTTCCCGGAGGATCCGGGGATTGCTGGGATTGCGCCAAAGTGGGATAAGCGAAGAGACGAGCCTGCCTTTAGTCTACGGCCTCTGTCTTATCTGCACTCCAGTCTTAGCTCGCGAGGTTCCTTTAAGTTACTTACGACCGCGGCTCCACAAAGTTCAGCCGAAAGTAGCTCAAAACGCTTGCACGGCTCCGGGCATTAGCCTTTCTTTCTTCGATGGCGTTCCCCGGTTTCGGGTTGGATGCGCGGCGGCATCTTCCAGTTCCATCCAATCTTCCGCAACTTCGGTTACAATGTTCTTTAGAGTTTTTTCGTCCCCAAGATCGAGGCGCAAGAGTGATTCACCCGTTCATTTTCCACAACGAGAGCCTTCTCCCCGTCGAGAAAGTTCGCCTCTCTCCTGGCCAGGCCGGGCTCATTTGCGGCTGGGGCATCTTCACCACCGTGCGCATCTCACGGGGCGAAGCGTTCGCCTATGAGCGCCACTGGCGCCGCCTGGAAAAAGACGCGAGCATCACCCGTCTTCCCATGGTGTACACGGGCGCGAAAATCCGCGTGCATCTTCACGAAGTGATTCGCGCCAACAAAGTGACGGAAGGCTGCGCCCGCATCTATCTTGTCTACAATTCCGTCGGTTTCTGGCAAAGCAACGAACAACGTCCCCCGGTGGACCTCATCATTTACAGCGCAGGCCTGCCGGAGCACCGCGAAATCGTGCGCCTGGCCATACGCGCGCACGGCCGTCACGCCGCTTCTCCCCTCGCCGGCGTGAAAACCATTTCGTGGCTCAACAATGTCTGGTCCATCGCCGAAGCCAACAAAGAAGGCTTCGACGAAGTCGTGATGCTCAATGAGCGCGGCGAAGTGGCCGAATGCACATCAGCAAATATTTTTGCCGTGAAGAACGGCAAGATTCATACGCCGCCGCTCAGCTCCGGCTGCCTGGAAGGCATTACTCGCGGCATCCTTCTCGAAATTGCGCCGGAGGCAGGACTTCCCGTGGTTGAGCAAACGCTCCGTCCGGAAGATCTCTACTCCGCCGAAGAAGCTTTCATCACTTCGACGAACCGCAATTTGATCAGCGTGGGAGAAATCGCCGGCCACTCCATTTCTGCTCGCGGCCCGGTGTGTCAACGCCTGCTCGGACTTTTCGACGCCTACGTTTCCGACTACGTCACCCGCCGCCTCGCCTCCGCCGCCAGATAGAACACATGTCTCGAAATCACGCAAAAGCGCTTGGAGAGCTGCAGGCATAAATGGCCACGGAAGCCAATGTGGGGACGCTTCAGGAGCATGCCCCGGTCCAGGCCGCCGCAAAGGCCGTCTTTCCCATCCTTCTTTCCATCAGCTTTTGCCATTTGCTGAACGACACGGTGCAATCCCTGATCCCCGCCGTCTACCCTCTGCTCAGGGATGCTTTACACCTTAATCTTGGGCAGGTAGGAGTAATCGCGCTCACTTCGCAGTTCACCGCTTCCATCCTCCAGCCCCTCGTCGGCCTCTACACCGACCGGTATCCGCAACCGTATTCACTCGCCGTTGGTATGGGAGTCACGATTCTCGGTCTGTTGTTCTTCGCCACGGCCCCGACGTACGGCGCAGTTCTTGGCGCGGCTGCGCTGGTGGGCATTGGTTCGGCGATCTTTCACCCCGAGTCCTCGCGTGTGGCGCGCCTGGCCTCCGGGGGACAACACGGCATGGCGCAATCGCTGTTTCAAGTCGGCGGCAACGCGGGAACGTCGCTCGGACCGCTGCTGGCCGCCTTTGTTGTCCGCAGCCGCCAGCCGCGCATCGCCTGGTTTTCGCTTTTGGCTCTGTTAGCGATGACGCTGTTGGCAAGAATCGGATTGTGGGTGAAAACGTATCATTTCGATAGGCCCAAATCTATCGCCCCCAAATCCATCGACGGTGACCCTGTGCGGTTGGCTGCGGCGCCGCATGCGGCCCATGGCTCGCCACTATCCTCGAAAAAAATTGCTATCAGCCTCGCGGTCCTGGTCGCGCTGTTGTTCTCCAAATTTTTCTATCTCGCCAGCCTCATCAGCTATTACACCTTCTACCTGATGAACCGCTTCCATCTTTCCGTGCAGAGTGCGCAGCTCCACCTTGCTCTTTTTCTTGGCGCGGTGGCTGTCGGAACCTATTTCGGAGGGCCCGTGGGCGATAAGCTCGGCCGCAAGCTGGTCATCTGGTGGTCCATTCTTGGCGTGCTTCCGTTCACGCTGGTTCTGCCTTACGCGAATTTGTTCTGGACCAGAATTCTCAGCGTGATCATCGGACTAATCCTCGCATCTGCGTTCTCCGCGATCCTCGTCTATGGGCAGGAGCTTATGCCCGGAAGAATCGGCATGGTCTCCGGCCTGTTTTTCGGACTGGCGTTCGGTCTGGGTGGCGTCGGCTCGGCGGCGCTCGGCAAACTCGCCGACCTCACCAGCATCGAATTCGTCTACCACATCTGCGCGTATCTTCCCGCAATTGGCATCCTGACAGCCTTCCTCCCGGATTTGGGCCCCGCAAAGGTGCATCAACCGAAACCCGCCACCGCCTGAAGCCTCGCCTTGTAGATTCTCTCTTCGATTTCAAGCCGTTTTAGCTGGCATGAAGGCAAACAGACGGGTGCCATCGAAGGGCTGTAGAGTTCTGAACATGCCGTAGATGGCGT
>QHYL01000028.1 GCA_003224105.1 Acidobacteriota bacterium
CGGCGATCACAACAGGCGGAAAATTGAAAGCACGGTTCGTGATCCACGCCGCCAGCATGCGGCTTGGCGGGGCAACGACCGCAGAGGCGCTGCGAAACTCCACCTCATATTGCCTGAAGATTGCAAAGGAGCGCGGACTGAAAAGCATCGCGTTTCCAGCGGTGGGCACAGGCATTGCGGGCTTCCCACTGGAAGAATGCGCGAAGATCATGTTGCGCGAAGCGGCAGAACATCTGCAAGGAGAAACTTCGCTCGAAAAAGCGCACTTCGTTCTTTTTGACGATGACGCCGAGGAAATCTTCCAGCGAACGTGGAAAAGGCTGCAAGCCGAACTGGCTTCTGGAACCGCCGGAGCGAAGGGGGCGTGACGCCGCTGGGAGAATTGCTCGCCGAACGGATTCGCCGCTACGGACCTATCTCTTTTGCCGACTTCATGCGCGAGTGCCTGTACCATCCGGTGCACGGCTACTACAGCAAATGCGAATCGCAGCGATTCGTGGATTACTACACCAGCGTGGACGTGCATCCGATTTTTGGACGATTGCTGGCGCGGAAGTTTGCGGAGATGTGGGAGCAGCTCGAGCGACCGAAAGAATTTGTGCTGGTAGAAGCGGGAGCGGGCGTGGGGCGGCTGGCGCAGCATATTTTTGATTTTTGTGAAGTCCGGTTGCCGGATTTTTACAATGCGGTGCGCTACGTTGCCGTGGAGCGTTCGGCATCGCGGCGCGAGCAGGCGTTCGCGCGGCTAGAGCGGCACGCGCGGGCGGGCCGGCTGCAAATGCCGGCTGAAATTCCGTTTCAGATTCCCGCGGGCTGCATTTTCTCCAATGAATTGATCGATGCGCTGGCGGTGCATCGCGTGGTGATGAGTGAACGCGGCCTGCAAGAAATTCTTGTGGGCTGGGAGCACGGGAGATTTGTGGACGTCGTGGCGTCAGTTTCGACTTGCGCGCTTAACGAATATTTTTCAACACAGGGAGTGAGGCTGCCCGAGGACCAGCACGCGGAAGCGGGACTTGAGGCATGCGACTGGATTACGGAAGTTGGCCGGCGCATCGAGCGCGGATTTGTGCTGACGATCGATTACGGGCATCGAGGGGCGGAGCTGTTTGATGAGCGCCACATGGGCGGGACTTTGCTGGCATACCGGGGACATCGAGTGAGCGAGGATTTCTATGCGTCGCCGGGAGATCAGGACTTGACGGCCCACGTGAATTTCACGGCGCTGGAGACCTGGGGGCAGCGGTCGGGCCTGGAAACGGTCGAATTCACTTCGCAGACTGCGTTCTTGTTGGCGCTGGGGCAGTCCAATGAGTTCGCGGACCTTTACGACCACGGACAGACCGAAGCCGAGCAGGTTCGCGCGCGGCTGCAACTGAAAACGCTCATCCATCCCGAGGGAATGGGAGAGCGATTCCAAGTCCTGCTGCAACAGAAGGTCGCTGCTGAGGTTTGAGGGGGGGACTAATCGAGCACTGTGAGCCTAACCAGCAAATGAGCCGAACGACTGCCAGCCGTGGATCGAACTGGGTCGAATCAAAGTAGGGCGGTAGTTTTCGTCCGCATTGCTCATGCTGAGGGAGTAGCCATTGGCAAGGTAATCCGGGATATCCCGGTCGTCGAAAAGGGGGATATGCGGCCCTTGACGCGTCAGACTCACGTGATACCGGTCGTCCTCTTTGTGACGATGAGGGAACAAGCGGATTCCCGATTTCTTTCCCCGGCGGACGAAGGCAAACAGCATCATATTCCTCCAACAGACGCGAGGCAGGGACTATGAACGGGTGTGAAGACGACCGCAACAGGGCCACCTGTGGAAAACGGAGGATGGCTGTGGATGCCCGTTCCCAGGATGCCATGGCGTCGGGACCCTTCGCGGGCAGGTGTTTGCCATGTCTGCGGAAGCGTGGTTCAATCTAACGCCCGGTCCGGGGATAGCGGAGTTCTGCTAGCACTCCAACGCGAGAGCGGAAGCGGCTGTCCCCACAAGTTCAACTTTTGGGGGTTAAGGATGAAAGTTGCAACCTTCATCGCGCGCATACTCGTTGGGCTGGTCTTCGTGGTGTTTGGCTCCAATGCGTTCTTGAATTTCATTCATGCGCCTTTGCCAACGGGGTTGGCGGGCGAGTTTTTTACAGTATTGTTTCAGTCACACTACGTATTCTTTGTTGGCGGCATTCAGGTGTTGGGAGGAGCCCTGTTGTTGGCGAACCGTTACGTCCCACTAGGAATTACCCTGCTGGGACCGGTGATCTTCAATATTTTGTTGTATCACTTGCTTTTGGATCATACGGGCGGATCTGTGGCGGTGGTCGTGGCGATTTTGTGGGGAATTTTGTTCTACCGTTATCGGCAGAATTTCGCGAGTCTATTTGTGCAAAAGGCGGCGTAGCGGAACCAAACGGGACGAGCGTAGCGTTCCGCGCTCCTATGAGAGCAGCGAACGGTAGGCCTCAGAAGGCCGACCCTACGAAGAAGAATCCTAAGCCCAAGCGCTACTGCTGGGGGGAGGGATCGGGCCGCTTTTTGAGGACGGGCTTCTCGCCGGAAGCTGGGGCGGGAGGCGCATTGCCTGGTTTTGCCGGCTCGGCCGTGGCGGGCGTGGCCACGAGTTCGCCGCCACCTTCAGAATAGGGTTTCTTGATTAACTGCTCTGCTCGTGCTTGCGCTCCGCCGGTATTGTCGTTGGTTTGCTTGGCTTTGCTGTATTCGTTGACGGCTCGTTCGCGCTGACCCAACAAATCGAAAATCTCGCCAAGGTAGATGTGGCTCCAGGCTTCGGTCCATTTTTCAGAAGGCTCGGGAACATTTTGCAGGCATTCGCGAAAAGCGTTCGCGGCAGCCTGATAATTCTTCTGATAGAAGAAAGCTTCGCCCATGCGAAAATTGGCAAGCGGGCGGCCAGGCTGGATGCTGAGCGCTCTTTGATATTGAGCGACGGCGTCGTAGAACTTGCCTTGCTCGGCGAGATCTTCGCCGCGGGCAATGGCGGCGCGGGCGCGGAGCGCGGTGCTGGATTTAAGAATGACATTGTTGGGATCGACTTTAATGCCCAGGGGTTTGGGGCGCCCGAAAACGTCGATCGAGAATTGTGATTCCAGGCCGCTAACGTCGATGGTCTTGATTTCAGGATTGCCTTCGGTGTCGATGCGCAGGTCCACGGGCATATGGAACGTGTCGAGCGGCTGTTTGATTTTTCCGACGACGCGGAAGCCCTTCGGCGTGCGGTAAACGACATATTCAAGCGTAAATTCGGGGATGCCCGTGGAATTCAGCCACTGTGCAAAGAAGCTACGCAGATTCGGTGGATCCTGATTCGCCTTGGCGGAAGCCTGGACGCGTTTGTCCGCAAGATTCTCGAAATCCTCGATGCGGGCGGTTTTTTCGGCGAATTGAAAATAGAAATCGTGCAGCGCCGCCTTGAATGCCACATCACCCATCATGGCGCGCAGCATGTGGAAGAGCATGGCGCCTTTATTCTCGACGACCGAGCGGTAGTCGGGTGAATACGGCGCAAGGCGGCCGGCTTGACCGACGGGCGCGGCATCCTCGTACATTAGGGCGCCGACGGCAAATTCGTCGATGGCGCGGAGGCCAGCTTCCTTGCCATTGGTTTGCTCGGCGTAGAGCGCTTCGCAGTAGCGTGCAAGACCGTCGCTGATCCAGACGTCATTGGGAGTGGCGGGGGCGACTTGCACTCCCCACCATTGCGAGGCGACGAGATGGGCGATGGCGCGGTCGCTGGCTTTGGGATCCCACATCCGCTGGCTGAGCAAGAGAACGCCGGGAGCGGCAAATTCGCGCAGCGTGCCTTCGGGCAACTGAATCAGCGTGAACGCGGGGTTAGGAATGGGGCCGAACATATCGGAGAAAGCGACGGCGGCGCGGGCGACGTCGGCGGCAAATTCCTGGGCGTTGGCGGACTGGTTGTGCAGAGCGTAAACATTAACACTGATGCCTTCCGCTTGCCTGGGATTGAGCTGCAGGTTACCGGCGACAAACGTGCCATGCTGGGCGGGCCGGTTGCATTCGAACGTATAGAGAAGCCGGCCACCCTCGACGGCGTTCTTTCCAGGCACTGGCGCGGGGGCGGCAGCCTTGCCGGAGCCCGCGACCGCGAAAGTTTCAGGAACGTTCAGGCGAAACGTGGCTGTGTAGCGATTCGAAGGGTAATTGGTAAGGGGGAACCAGCGCGCGGGCAAGAGCAGATACGCGCCGTCTTTAGTGATGGAGGCAGCACGCACGCCGGGGACGGGGCTGTTTTCTTCATTGAAAAGCAAGCCGGAGTAAGTGAAAGAGAGCGTGACATGGCCGTTGGTAGCCACGGGCGTGAGAAGCTGAACGTTAACGAAGAGAGGGTATTGATTGTCTCGTTCAAAGGTGAGCGGCTTGCCCTCAGGGCCCTTGACTTCCTTGACAACCAGGTTGGGATGAAGCTCAACGCGCACGTTGCTCGAGGCTTCCGTGGCGGTGAGATCGATTTTGGCGGTGGCGGAAAGAGACTGGCCGATGGCGTCTAGCGTGGCAGAAACGTCGTAGTGCGTGGCGAGAAAATTAACGGGACGCGTCGCCTGCGCATGAATCGACGCGGCAGCCGCGGATAAAAAGATAAGCGCGGACAAAGCGGTATTGCGGGCAATTCCTCGACTGCGGGCCATCGGACCCCTTTCCATGTGATGCATATCCCCAATCAATGTACACCTATTAGGATAGCAGAGGACTCACTTTGCGTTGCTTTGGGCGGTTAGCAGCCGGGCGATTTCATCCGCAGCGCGTTCGACAGCTCCCGGAGGGCCAAGGAGCTTTCGCACCTCCTCCAGGCCGCGTTTCATTTGTGAGACGCGTGGATTGCCACCTCGTGAGCCTGAAAGCAGCGATTCTGCTTCAGAGGCAAGACGCCGCGGGGTGAAATCGTCCTGGATCAATTCCGGGACGATGGCATGGCCGGCGATGAGATTGACCATGCTGAAGAATTTCGTTCGTACAAGCGGTTTTGCAAGGAGTGCGGTCAGCGGCGAAAGGCGATAGACGACAATCATGGGCTTGCCGAGAAGGGCGGTTTCGACCGTGGCCGTGCCGCTGGAGACTATGGCAAGGTCGGCGGCGCCGAGTGCGTTGTAGGTATCATTAGCGATGAAGCGGGCGCCCCAGTCGGCTGGAAAGCTTTTCTGAAGCCGCGCCGCATCCAGACCTGGAGCCACGGCGACGACAATCTGCGGAGGGCCGGGGATGTGTTCGCGGATTTCACGGAGTCCCTCGACGAGAATCGGGAGATGATGCGAAATCTCTCCTCGCCGGCTGCCCGGCAGAACTGTGATGATTCTCCGTGACTCTTGTAAACCATATTTCCTGCAAAAAATTTCCCGCGTCAGCGTGGCCTGGACATTGCCGACCAGTGGGTGGCCGATGAACGTCACCGGAACGCCCGCGTCGGCGTAGAACTTTTCTTCAAAGGGAAAAATGCAGAGAGCCTCCGCAAAGCGGCGGCGAACCAGATTCACGCGCCAGGGGCGCCAGGCCCAGAATTGCGGGCAGATGTAATAGACGTTTAGAATGCCTTTTGGGCGCAGCTTGCGCGCGAGCCGAAGGTGAAAGCCAGGAAAATCCGTAAGGATGGCCAGCGGCGGTTTGCGACGTTGCGCTTCGTCAACAAGATGGCGCATGGCGCGAACGAGAGATGGCAAACGCTTCAAGACTTCGGTAATGCCCACGACAGAAACTTCAGAATAATCGGTGATGATCTCCACGCCGGCAGCGCGCATTTGCGGTCCGCCCATGCCGAAGATGGCGACGTCCAGGCGCTGCTTCAGAGCCGTGGCCAGCCGCGCGGCGTACATGTCCCCGGAAGCTTCGCCGGCGGAGAGAAGAAGCGAAATAGGAGGCATGTGCGGCGAGGAACGCGCTCAGTCGCTCGCCCGGACCGCGGGCGGCTCTGCTGCCCCACGAGCTTCGAGGGGGAGATGCAGCTCCTGCTCTTTGTATTGGAGCTGATACAGGCGGAAGTAGATACCGCGTTGAGCCAGAAGCTCCTGGTGAGCGCCTTGCTCGCGCAGGCGGCCCTTGTGGAACACGAGGATGCGATCTGCGTGCTGAATGGTGCTGAGGCGGTGAGCAATCACCAGCGCGGTACGGCCCGAGAGCAAGCGGCTCAGCGCTTCGCGGATTTGCAGTTCCGTCTTGGTGTCAACACTGGAAGTGGCTTCGTCGAGAATGAGGAAGCGCGGATTGTGTGCCAAAGCGCGCGCAAAATTGATGAGCTGGCGCTGGCCGACGGAAAGCGTGGAGCCGCGCTCGTTGACGCTGGTAGCGGAGCCATTCGAAAGCGACCGGATGAATTCGCCCAGACCAACTTCTTCGAGCGCGCGCTCGACCGCTGCGTTCTCGATGTTCTGCGTGCCAAGGCGGATATTGGTTTCGATTGTTCCAGTGAAAAGAAATGGATCCTGCAGCACGATGCCAAATTGGCGGCGCAAGTCTTGCAGTTCGATGGTGCGAATGTCTTTGCCATCGAGAAGGATTTGGCCGCGCTGAATGTCATAGAAGCGGAGGAGCAGGGAAATCAGCGTGGTCTTGCCGGCTCCCGTGTGGCCCACAATAGCGAAGGTTTGACCGGGCTCGACGCGGAAAGAGACGTCGCGAAGAACCCAGTCTTCGTCGGCGGGCTCAGGTACGCTGCGGTAGCTGAACCAGACGCTGCGAAACTCGATTTCCCCGCGTGGCTGGATGAGGGGGGCCGCGTTCGGGTCCGATTGAATCGTGACCGGCTCGTCCAAAAGTTTGAAAATGCGCTCGGAAGCGGCCATCGCAGACTGCAGGATGTTGAATTTTTCGCTGAGATCCTGAATGGGCCGGAAGAAACGCTGCGCGTACATGGTGAACTCGGTGAGGACGCCGAGCGTAATCGCCCCGTGCAGGGTGCGATTGCCGCCGGACCAGTAGATGAGCGCGATGGTAGCGAAGCTCAAGAATTCCACGGCGGGGTAGAAGAGCGCATAGGCAAGAATGGCATCGCGCCAGGCAAGCATATTGTCGCGATTACGCTTGGAAAAGTCGTCCATCGCCTTGCGCTCGCGGTTGAAGAGCTGCACCACGCTCATGCCCGAAATGTATTCCTGAAGGAAGGCGTTGATGCGCGCGATGGCAGTGCGGATCCGGCGATTGGCGTCGCGAACATATTTGCGAAAAATCAGCGTGACGATCAGGATGCCCGGCAGGATGGCAAGCGTGTCGAGAGCCAGGCGGCGATCGAGCTTGAAAAGCAAAGCGGCCATCACCACGAGGAGGAAGAAGTCGTTGATCATGGTGACCACGCCGGCGGCGAAAAGGTCGTTGAGGGCGTCGACGTCCGTCGTGACGCGAGTCACCAGGCGGCCGACCGGGTTGCGATCGAAATAGCTCATGGGCAGGCGCTGCAAGTGGCCGAATATCTCGCGGCGCATGTCGTACATGGTTTGCTGGCCAACGCGCTGCATGATGCGAATCTGGATGTATTGGGCGAGAAAATCGAAGGCCAGAACCGCCAAATAAATCAAACTAAGCCAAATAATTCCGGTCCAAGCGCTGGATTCAGCAATCTTGTGATCCATCGCCGGAACGAAGTTGTTATCGATGGCTTTCTGGAAAATGGCGGGAGGAGCGAGCTCAAGCGGCGTGACGACGGCTACCAACGCAAGCGCCAGCACCACGCGCCAGCGGTACGGCTTCATGTATTGCAAAAGCCGCCGCATCAAGCGCGAGTCGTACGCCTTGCCTAGGGCCTCTTCTTCGTGCTGTGTGCTCATGCGTTTTCGAGTTCTTCCTCGAGCAACTGCTTGTGGTACAAGTCCGCATAATAGCCGCCGCGTTCGAGTAGTTCGTCGTGCGTGCCGCGTTCGATGATGCGGCCATCGCGTAGAACCACGATCTGGTCGGCGTTCTGCACCGTGGACGTGCGGTGCGAAATCAAAATGGTGGTGCGTCCTCGCATCACGCCACGCAAGCCGGAAAGTATTTTTTCCTCGGTTTGCGTGTCCACGTTGGAAAGCGCGTCGTCCAGAATCAGGATGCGCGGGTCCCGTACGATGGCGCGGGCGATCGCCGCGCGCTGCTTCTGTCCGCCGGAAAGGGTGATGCCGCGTTCGCCAACCGCGGTTTCGTAGCCAGCGGCAAAATCCTGAATGTCGCCATGGAGGCTGGCAATCTCCGCCGCTTCGCATGCGCGTTCTGGATTGTAATCGGGCAAGCCAAACGCGATGTTTCCACCCACCGTTTCGCTAAAAAGATAGGTGTCTTGCGGAACGTAGCCGATGGCGCGGCGAAGCGCTTCGAGCGGCCAATGTTGAATCGGCCGACCATCAATCAAAACGGTTCCTTCCGGCGCTTCCCAAAGGCGAGCGACAAGAGCGGCGAGCGTTGTTTTGCCGCAACCCGTTGGCCCGACGATGGCGAGAGTAGAGCCGGCAGGGACTTTGAGGTTGATGTCGGAAAGAACGGTGTGCGGGCCACCGCCATTGGAGCCGGAGCCATTGGAACCGTTAACGCCGGAAAGCGTGGTTGGGTAGATGAAGGTCAGATTGCGAAACTCGATTTCGCCTTGCGGTGTGGCATCTTTCGGGAGGATTGCAGAGCGATCGTCGATACCGGGTTTCGACGTCAAAATGAAATTCAAGCGGCCCATGGAAGCGGCGCCACGCTGAAAAATATTGGTCACCCAACCAAGCGCAATCATGGGCCATACGAGCTGGTTGAGATAGAAAAAGAAGGCAATCAGCGCGCCAAGCGTGATCTGGCCGCGAAGAAGCTGGTGGCCGCCCTGCCAAAGGACAATCAGGAAACTCGTGCCGACCAGGGCCTGAAGCGAAGGCATAAACATGCTCCAGGTGCGGATGAGGCTGATGTTGCGCGAGACGTACTCGCGATTGGGCTCGTCAAACGCGCGCATTTCCGCTTGTTCCTGAGCATAGGCCCGCACAATGCGAACTCCGGAAAGGTTTTCCTGTACGCGCGCGGTGAGCGTAGCAAGGGCGGCTTGAATGGTTTCGTAGAGTTCGTGAATGGTCTTGCCAAAGAACCACACGGCAACGGCGACAATCGGAGCGGGGAGCAACACCCAAAGCGTGAGCGAAGGCGACAGCGTAACCATGACCAGGATGGCCATAATCATGGTGACGATGGTCGTGGCGCTGTACATAATCCCGGGCCCGAGCACCATGCGAACGGAGTTGAGGTCGTTGGTGGCGCGGGACATTAATTCGCCTGTACGGTTGCGGACGTAGAATTCCGGCTCCAGGGCCAGCAGACGCTTCAGCAGGTCGCTGCGAATGTCGTACTCAATGTCGCGCGACACGCTAATCAGAATCCAGCGCCCGGAGAACGAAAGCACTCCCTTGATGGCGACGCAAAGTACGACGATGAGGCAGTAGATCCCGAGCGTACGCCTGCTGTTTGGAGCGTAGTACGGTATCGCACGGCTCAGCGCCGACACGCGAGGAACTGCGGCGATTGCGGCTCCCTTGCCGCCCGCGTGCTCAAACGGAGCGGGGCTGCCTGCAAGCGTGTCCGTCATCACGCCTGTGGCGAGTGGCAGCACGTTGGTCACAACGCCCATCAGAAAAACCGTCACCAACCCGAAGACAATGCTCCAGGTGTACCGGCGAAGATAGGGCATCAACCCGCGCAAGTCTTTGCTTGGAGGTGGTTCCTGCCCGGCGTTGGATGCCGGCGCGTTTGCGCGGGTCGTCGCCTGACTCATCGCAGCCTGGACCTCGCAGTTTCGATGGAGGCGGACTCAAGGAGGAAGTGTTCGTAAGTGCGGTCAAGCGACTGGTAGCGCTTCGTCTGAGGATTCCAGCGCACACCGATGGGCAGCACGTGCGAATCGGTGACACCCTTCAGCGGCGTGAAGTAAAGCGACAAACCCTTGTCGCCGTTTTGTTCGTATTGCAGCCGCCAGCCGGTTACGGATGTCAGGGGCGTCAAGCCGAGAAAACCCTTCTGGT
>QHYL01000685.1 GCA_003224105.1 Acidobacteriota bacterium
CGTTTGTGCAGGAAGTCCACTGGGCGCTGAAGAAGGATAAGTGAGCCGGACGACGAGGCCGGAAGGACTCGAAAGAAAGTCAATGCAAAGGGACTGAGCGCAAGAAAGTATGGGCACAAAATCGAGGGCGCAACAACCTTGCGGCTGCTGCGCCCCCTTTCAATTGCGCCGTTAAGTTTTTAAGGCTTCCCGGCTCAATCTGGGTGTGACGATAAACCTGCCGCTTTTTCTTGGCAAGTGAAATCTGAAGATTCAACTGTGGAAAGCTGTGCACGCCTGTGCAAAAACAGTTGAGCGCAACTTGAGGAGGAAGGTGGGGAAGCGCACCAGCGAGAGCGAAGCGTTGCGGTCAGCGCCAATTCTTGACGCGCGGCCAGAGCGTTTGCAGATTGCCCTTCAAGCCACGACAAAGAAGGACCGGCCGCGTTTCGTAAAAGTAGGCGTAAGGAACGTTCACAGAGGCAGCGGCCGAAAAAGTCGATGGCGGCGGCCTGGCCGTAGTTGTCGCAAAAGATAGCAACCTTGGCCTGCTCCTCAGGCTTGAGCGAGTGATAGACACGAGCGACAGCAGCAACCTGCTCCTGCCAGGGAAGTTCGTCGGCGTAATACTGCGGGAGCGGCGTCCCAACGAAACTGCGTTCCGTGGGCTTGCCATGCAACAGGGAATGCGACTGGTAGCGGACAAAGGCCTCAAGCGGAAGCACGGGAAGAACGAGGGGCAAGACCAGGGTGACGCCGGCGGCGAGCCAGACGAAACAAACCGGCTCGAGGACAGCTCGCCATTTTGGTTCCTGCTCGCTTCCCTGCCGCTGACCGGAGCGTGAAAGCAGGAGCTCGGCGGCGATAGCGCCTGCGGCGAGCAAGATCGGGTAGGCGGGAGCGGAATAGTAGTCTTTGCCGTGGGAGGCCAGGAAAAACGCGAAGGTGATGAGGAAGGCCCAGCCGAAAGCGCGATAATTTTTCCCGGCGCGGGAGAACAAATAAAAGAGCAGGCCTCCGAACCAGAATGGAAAGCTGAAGGGATTCATCATCAGGATTTGCTGGACGGTGTAGGCACCGGGCGGGTAGGCGATGTCTTTGCCGGTGACGCGAATGTTGTGCATCAATTCGAGAAACGGCCAGTGGTGCCGGAAGTTCCAAATTAAATTGGGAAGGAAGATCAGGAGGGCGACGGCTCCGCCCGCGAAGAGCCAGGGCGTGAACAAGAGTTTGCGGTGCTGCGTGAGGAGCAGACCGAAGAGCAGCGCGAAAGCAAAGATGGCGATGGAGTATTTGTTCTCGAGGCCGAGGCCGGCGATAACGCCAAACGGGAGCCAGAGTTTTGGATTTTGCGTGTGAATCATGCGCAGGAGTACGTAAGCGCAACCGGTCCAAAAGAGCGGCTCTAAAGCGTTCATGGCGAACTGGTGGTCAATGACCCACCACACTGCGGGAGTGGCGGCTAGTGCGGCGGCAAGCGCGACGCCAAAGCGCTTTGCGCCAAGTTCACGCGCGAATGCTGCGGCTAAGATGATGCGAGCGGCTCCAGCCAGCGCGGGCCAGAAAATTAGCGCGGGGAGCGACGTGCCCAGCGTGTGCCGCGCGATCCACGCGATGAAGGGAAAAAGCGGAGGCAGATCGACGTAGCCGAGAGCAAGATGGTCGGCGCAGGCGAGGTAATAGAGCGCATCGCGGAAGTAGCCGTAGCGCGTGGCCGTGGCCATGTGCAAAGCGAAATACGCTATGGCCATGAGGAAGACCCAGGGCCACAGCGATGGCCGCGGCGTCAGTTCGGGATGGAGCGGCGTGGAAGACAATGAGGCGGAAGAATAACAACAGAAACGGAGGTACGCAACGACATGAACCAGTCTTAAATTGTAAGTGGAAGACAGCGGCTTAAAACCCTGCTACACGCTTACTCCGGAAGCGAAGGGCAGCCGGGGAATTCGCGGAGCGAGGTGTTGCCTATGTAGCCGAGGTCGGCGATGCCGATTTTGCTGGTGTAGTAGCCGTCGCAGGTCATGTTGCGGAGAAAGGAGAAGAACGAAATGCCCTGGCTGAGTGAAGGATCCTGTTTGGCGTTTTTGCGGAAGGCGATGAGGTCGAGAACTTCTTTCTTTTGTTCCGGAGCGCATTCGAGAAACACTTTGCCGTAATGGTCGGTGCAGTAACCGTCGAGCCAGAAAAGACCGCCGCCGAGGCGCAGTTGAAACTTGTCGTTTTCGCTGGTCAGGAGATCGATGAATTCGGGAGCGCCTGCTTCGACCGCGCCGCCGCATTTTTCGTCCTTGGGAATAATCATGTCGCAAAGAGCGACGAGCGTGGCGTATTGCGAGGCGGAAAAATATTTCGGAGTGTAGCTCCCTGCCGGCGCAGCCGCTTTTTCCTTATGAACCATTTGATGGACGTATTCCGCGGCTTCCGCGGGAATGACTTGCAGGACCGAGCCGGTAACGCCGATGGCCAGGGTGCGGAGAATATCGCGGCGAGAGATGGATTCTTTGGCCATGTTAAATGTCACCCTTTCTGGCTTCGTCGAGGAGGTACTCCGAGGCGCGCCACGCAAGAGCCATGATGGTGAGCGTGGGATTTTTGTCGGGATTGGTCACGAGTGGAGCGCCATCGGTGACGAAGAGATTTTTGACGTCATGCGCCTGGCAAAAGCCGTTGAGAACGGAAGTCTTGGGATCGGCGCCCATGCGCGCGGTGCCGACTTCGTGGATGATTTTTCCACCCTCTTCGATGCCAAAGGGATACTCACCGTGGATGGAGGTTTTGGTTTTGTATTCGCCGCCCATGGTTTCGACGATGGAACGGAAGGTTTCCTGCATGTCCTTGGCCTGAAGCAATTCGTAATCTGACCATTTAAAGTGGAAGCGCAGGACGGGAATGCCCCATTGATCAACCACATCGGGATCGATTTCGCAATAAGTGCCAGGATTGGGAATCATTTCGCCGCGGCCAGCGAAACCGATGTGGCAGCCATATTGTTTGCGGGCGCGCTGCTTTAGGGGGAGGCCGTAGCCTTCTTCATCGCGATTCATGCCGTTGAATATGCCGACGCCGGGCATTTCGCGGCCACCGCCAAATTCGATGTGATAGCCGCGCGGAAAATCATTTTGGCGGTCGAATTTCCACCAGGGCATGTACATGTGCATGCCGCCAACGCCAT
>QHYL01000686.1 GCA_003224105.1 Acidobacteriota bacterium
TGGCTTGAAGAAACCTGCGGCCCCAAACCCTCCACCCTTCTCGGAGAAGAAAGGCCAAGGAGGTCGGTAGCGATGCAAACCAAAAAGCATACGACGACCATGGTTTGCATTTGTGTGGCCATGACTACGGTAGTGGCTTGGGCCTACCCAATGTGCATTTCGGATCCGGACCAGCCGTATGCACAGATGACAAGGACGGCCATAACCCCGGTTCACTTGCCATTTCAGCGACCGTTTAGTGTCCTTAGACGCGTCCCAGGACCAAGCGGCAATGTCTATGCCCAAGTTGAATGGCAGGTTGAGTCGCGGTTTCGCTCAGTGGTCTGGGAGGTGCACCCAGATGGAAGTGTGGCAGCCACTTATGACCTCACCCAAGCAGGTGCCGATGCTGGAAGCGTCTTGAGTTTCGCCGTGGACTCATTTGGAAACGTCTACTTCGTAAAGTCTCCGGACCAAGGAGAGCAAAAAGCGGCGTCCACAGTTTCCCTTACCCAGCTCTCGCCCTCCGTTTACGTGTTTCGGCAAGGCGGCACGTTCGACAAAGCCGTGGCACTTTCAAAGAGTCTCGAGCCGCGTCAACTTGCCATTACCAATGGCGGCAATCTCGTCGTTGCAGGGTCTGGGGTAGAAGTAGGGATGGAAGGAGCGGCGCACAACCGACAAGTACTCTACGAATTCAAGTCCAACGGAGATTTCATTCGAGAGATTCATCTAGTTTCAAAGGAGAAGAAAGAAGAAGGCACAACCCCTGCATCTGCGGACCCAGGGAGACTCGCAATATTGACGGATCTCTCGCACCTGCTGGTCGACCCCTCCGGCAATATCTATCTCATACAGCCTTCGGATGAACCTAGAATCCTGAGGTTCGGTGCAGACGGTGAGCTAGCTGTCGAACGTAAACTCCCCAAACTGGCCGGGACAATGGTAACGGAAGCAATTCTGGACGAGCAAGGGCGATTGGTTTTGCAACGAAACTCAATGCGAAAGCCGCTTGAGCCAAAGCTGCAAAACCCGACGCGTGTTCTGACCATTTTGAATGCCCAGACTTTGGACACGACCTTGGAAGCGCTAGTCCCGCCGGACACGGGTGAGGTCGTGGGCGTGAAAGGGTCCGATTTCATATTTCTAGGCAGGCACGGGCCCCTTACTTTGGACATCATTACGGGATCGCTACAATAGTCTGCTTACCATCCTGCCCAAGAGGGACCTAACAGGCGCTCACCGCTTGTTTTGACTGGACAGGGCTCCGCGCTCCACGGGGCTGCCGCGATTCCAGCACCACGCGCACTCCATATCGAGGCCGCAGCGTAATGGACGCTAGCGGAACAACCGGGTGATATGGCACCAGGCGCAGCCGGTACCTTTGTGCGATAGTCGCCAGGATTAGCGTCGCTTCCATTAAGGCAAAAGAGTTGCCGATACACTGGCGCGGCCCGCCGCCAAACGGGAAATACGCAAACCGCGGGATGCGCTTCGCAAAGTCTCCTTCCCAGCGTTCTGGGCGAAATTCTTCAGGCTTGTCGTACCAGCGCGTGTCGCGATGGACAACCCACTGCGCCATAGCAACGCCCATCCCTTTTTTCACGGGATACCCGCCAAGTTCGTGGTCTTCCACAGCGATGCGCGCCAAGCCCCACGCGGGAGGATAGAGGCGCATGGATTCCGTGATTACATTCGCGGTATAGGGAAGGCGCGCGAGGTCGTCGATAGATGGCGCGCGCCCGCAGAGAACTTCATCGAGTTCCCCATGCAGTTTCGCTTCCGCGGCTGGATTTTGCGCGAGCAGCCACCAAGCCCAGGAAAGCGAACTTGCCGTGGTTTCATGCCCAGCCAGAAAAAGTGTGATAGTTTCGTCGCGGAGCTGCTTGTCCGTCATGCGCGAACCATCTTCGTCCTGCACGTGAAGAAGCATGGAGAGCAGGTCTCCGGTGTCGCGGCCGGAAGCGCGCCGCTCGTTGATGATGCGGTAGAGGATGTTTTCGATAAAGGTAATTTCGCGCTTGATGCGAAGATTGGTGAGCGTGGGCACCCAATGCGGAACGAACAAAGTGCGCCGGAAATCGGCGCCAAGTTCCAGAAGCAGCTCCAGTGATTTGCCGACGTCACTTGCGTCCCGCGTGACATCCGCGTTAAAAAGCGTTTTCGCCACGATTTGCAGGGTGAGCCGCATCATCTCCTGATGCACGTCGCGCTCTTCCCCAGCGCGCCAGCTTTCCATCACGCGTTGCGCATATTCGACCATGGTCTCCGCGTACGCCGCGATGCGCGCGCGGTGAAAGGCCGGCTGCACCAGGCGCCGCTGCCGCAGCCAGAAATCACCTTCGCTGGTGAGCAGGCCCTCCCCAAAAACGTGCCGGTTTGCCCGCAACACGCGGCCTTTGTAGTATCGTCGCGGATGGCCAACCAATACTTCTTCAATGAGGCCGGGGTGATTGACGAAAATGTTGCGAAAATTGACGACGCGGATGCCGACGATGTCGCCGTGACGCGCCAATTCCGCAAACATCTCCAGCGGGCTTTGGCTCAAGGCACGGAGGGACCAGCCCTTGAGACCGGTATAGGGGCCGGGAGGAAATTTGTCGCGGCGGAACCACATGGCTCCATGCTAAG
>QHYL01000687.1 GCA_003224105.1 Acidobacteriota bacterium
GATTCTATTTCTGCTCTCGGGCCCCGGCACAGTGCGTGGTTTGAATGACCACAGATTCTCTGTGGCCTAGCGCTCTATAACCCCTTTAGAATCAACACTTCTGCGATGCCTCGCAACTGTTGATTCTAAGGCACTTACAGAGACGCTAACTCCTTTAGAATCTGCACTTACAAAAAAGAGGGGGGAGGGGCCTCTCAGCTCTTTATTCAAGTTGCCGCGCTGCGGTCAACGACTCATCTTCGGAGGAAGGCATGCCCATCAAGGTCGGCATCAACGGCTTCGGCCGCATCGGACGCAACATCATGCGCACGGCCATCGACGACAAGGATATTCAGTTCGTCGCCGTCAACGACGTTACGGACGCCAAGACGCTCGCGCACCTGCTGAAGTACGATTCCGTGCTCGGCAATCTACCTCACAAAGTCACTCACACCGACGACAGTATCTCGGTGGACGGCAAGGGCTTCAAGGTATTCCGCACGAAGGATCCAGCGGAGCTGGATTGGGCTTCCGTCGGCGCGGAAATCATCGTGGAATCCACCGGCCTTTTCACCAAAGGTCCCGACGCCAAGAAGCATCTCCGCGCGCCGGTGAAGAAAGTCATCATTTCGGCCCCTGCCGATGGGCCTGACGCCACCTTTGTCCTCGGTGTGAACGACAAGACCTACGATCCCGCGAAGCACCATGTCATTTCCAATGCTTCCTGCACCACAAATTGCCTCGCGCCCGTCGCCAAGGTTATTCAGGACACGTTCGGCATCAACAGCGGCACCATGACCACCATCCATTCTTATACCAACGATCAACGCTTGCTCGATCTGCCGCACAAAGATCTGCGCCGTGCTCGCGCCGCCGCAATAAACATGATTCCTAGCTCCACGGGCGCCGCCAAGGCGTTGCACCTCGTTATCCCCGAACTGAAGGGCAAGCTCGACGGCTACGCCATGCGCGTGCCTACGCCCAACGTCAGCGTGGTGGACCTCACGGTATTCGTTGACAAGCCAGCTACCAGGGACTCCGTCAACGCCGCGCTGAAAGCCGCCGCCAACGGCCCGATGAAGGGCATTCTCGGCTATACGGAAGAGGAGCTTGTTTCCGCCGATTTCAAAGGCAACTCCAATTCATCCATCGTCGACGCCGAATACACCAAGGTTGTCGGCGACCGCTGCGTCAAAGTCCTGGCCTGGTACGACAACGAGTGGGGCTACTCCTGCCGCTGCCGCGACCTGATCAAGCTCTTAGCGTCAAAGTTCTGAGTGTAGGGGCGGGGCTTGCCTCGCTCTTTCTTTACGCACGAGTCACAAGTTACGAATCACGAGTCACGACACCATGTCCAAGCTCACGATCAACGACCTCGACCTCAAAGGTAAACGCGTCTTCATCCGCGTGGACTTCAACGTTCCCCTCAAGGAGGCTGTCGTCACTGACGACACGCGCATCCGCGAGACCCTTCCTACTCTTCGCCTCGCTATCCAGAAAGGCGCCCGCCTCGTTCTCGCTTCGCATCTAGGGCGCCCCAAAGGCGGACCAGATCCAAAATATTCTTTGCGCCCCGCCGCCAAGAAACTCGAAGAGCTTCTCGGCAAGCCGGTGGCTTTCGCCTTGGATTGCATCGGCCCCGGCGCGGAAGGTCAAAGCAAGGCGCTGCGCGACGGCGAAGTCCTCGTTCTGGAAAACGTCCGCTTCCATCCCGACGAAGAAAAGAACGACGAGACTTTTTCCAGGCAACTTGCCGCTCTTTGCGACGGCGTTTTTGTTTGCGACGCTTTTGGCTCCGCGCACCGCGCGCACGCTTCCGTTGTCGGCATCACGCGGTTCGTTCAGCAAGCTGCCGCAGGCCTGCTCATGGAAAAAGAGCTGGCCTATCTCGGCAAAGCAGTGATGAATCCCGCGCGGCCGTTCGTGGCGATTCTGGGTGGGGCCAAAGTCAGCGACAAAATTGAAGTCGTCGAAAACCTGATGAAGATCGCCGACGCCATGCTCATCGGCGGCGGGATGGCATACACGTTCCTCAAAGCCGATGGCCACCCTATTGGCAAATCACTCGTCGAGGACGACAAGCTCGATCTTGCAAAACGGCTTCGCAACGAAGCCCAGCAAAAGAAATTCGCCCTTCTCCTCCCGGTTGATCACGTTGTTGGCGCGGAATTCAAGGCCGATACTGCCATGAAAACCGTTTCCGTGCATGACACTCCTGACGGTTGGATGGGGCTCGACATTGGCCCCAAAACGATTGAGACCTACAAACAGAAAATCGCAGGCGCAAAAACCATTGTCTGGAACGGCCCCATGGGTGTCTTCGAGATGCCCACTTTCGCCAAGGGCACGCTCGAAATCGCCAAGGCTGTTGCCGGAGCCACAACGCACGGCGCAGTTTCCATCATCGGCGGAGGAGACTCCGTTGCCGCCGTCCATCAATCCGGCGTAGCCGACAAAATCTCGCACATCTCCACAGGCGGTGGCGCTTCCCTCGAATTTCTCGGCGGCCGCAAGCTTCCCGGCGTCGAAGCCCTCACCAACAAATAGAGCGCCGATGATGGATGATTCAATTCAATTTTGCCCGGGCTTCTCCCGGATCTCTGTGTTAAGTCTTTTTCTTTTTTGTTCCTGGAGGTTTGCATGCGCCGCCGCGTGATTGCCGGCAACTGGAAGATGTACAAGACCCTTGCGGAGACTCGCGCCTTCTTTTCCGCCTTCGCGCCGCTCGTTGCAAATTCCAAGCATTGCGATATCGTCATTGCCCCGCCCTTCACCGCTATCTCGACGGCCGCGGAAGCTGCGAAGAACACCAACATCGCCGTCTCCGGCCAAAATATTTCCTGGAGCAAAGAAGGCGCCTTCACCGGCGAAGTCTCGGCCACGATGCTGGTGGAGGCGGGCTGCCGCTACGTCATCATCGGCCACTCGGAGCGCCGCCAGCTCTTTCGCGAGAGCGACGACAGCGTGGCCAAAAAGACCTTGATGGCCTTGGGAGCGGGCCTTATTCCGATTGTCTGCGTCGGAGAAACTGGAGAAGATCGTGACGCCGGACTTACGGAAGAAGTCCTTCGCCGCCAATTCAGCGGCGGTCCGGGTGCGCTCACGCCTGAAGAATTCTCAAGGATTCTCATTGCCTACGAACCGGTTTGGGCCATTGGAACCGGCAGGACGGCAACGCCGGAAATTGCCGCAGATGCCCATCGCTTGCTTCGCCGCTGCGCTGGGGAGCGGTTTTCCGTCCCAATTGCCTCGGCTCTGCGGATTCTCTACGGCGGCAGCGTGAAGCCAGACAACATTAAGGGATTGATGGCACAGGAAGAACTGGATGGCGCGCTGGTAGGCGGAGCGAGCCTGGATCCAAAATCCTTCGCCTCGATCGTGAATTTCACAGCTTAGGTTTTAGGCAGAGGCCGGGCTTCAGCCCGGCGTTTAATAATGCTAGGTCTCACGAGTTTGCGGCCTGAACCTCTCGCAGGCGGCGCTGAAGATAGCGGCGTTCGCTGTCATTCGTCACCAACTCGAGCGCACGTGAATAGGTTCTCGCTGCCTCC
>QHYL01000688.1 GCA_003224105.1 Acidobacteriota bacterium
CAGAATCAGAAGACGGCGTGGTGGGGCGAAGATGAGAATTTGATTCGGTGGGGACATCTGGAGACGTTTTCGCCGAACAAAACCTTTGCGTTTATGGTTTCGTTGAAACGTGCCCGCGCAATGAAAGACTGGCTTGGGCGAGGCAAGGGCCATGGGATTCGACTTCATGCGGTGGTGAAGGCGGGGCAGCATCCGGGGGCCTATGATGTGGTGACGGCGACGATTCCGGGCGCGGATGCAAAGTTAAAGGATGAGGAGATTGCGTTTAGCTGCCACCTGGATCATCAGCGTCCGGGAGCGAATGACAATGCGAGTGGGTGCGCAACGATTCTGGAAGTGGCGCGGACGGTACAGAAGTTGATCAGCGAGGGAAAACTGGCGCGGCCGGCGCGGACGATTCGCTTCATTTTTCCGCCGGAAATTGAAGGCACGATGGCGCAACTAAATGGGAAGCCGGAATTTGCGAAGCGCATCAAGGCCGTCGTGCACATGGACATGGTGGGAGGGGGGCCGGAGACGAAGGCCGTGTTCCACGCGACGCGCGGGCCGATGAGCTTGCCGAGTTTTGTGCACGACGTGGCGTGGGCGTTCGCGGACTGGGTGAACGACGAGTCATACCAATTCGCGGCGACGGGGAAGGCGCATTATCCGATGGTGGCGCCGGAGGGCGGCAAAGAGCCGCTGCGCGCGGAGTATTCGGCGTACACCATGGGGAGCGACCACGACGTGTATCAGGATTCGTCGTTCGGGATTCCGGCGATTTATTTGAACGACTGGCCGGACCAGTACATTCACACCAATTTTGATACGGCGGCGAATATCGATCCGACGAAGCTGAAGCGCGCACCACTACGCCGAAACGAGGCGGAATACGACGGAGGGATTTCCAATTCGGAGCGGCAATTCTCGCCGCCTCCACCTGGTTTTCAGGTGCCCTACGATAGGCGGTTGAATACTTCCAACAGGCCAAAAGCAGCTGGCGACGGTCTTCTAACCTACTCACGAAAGAATGAACCCCGAGGCCCGCTGGCGGTGTTTGGGTATGACTATTTCGCAGTCCACGCGAAGGCTGCGGGAGTGGGGACGCCAAAATTGTTGAGTTATGAGGGTTTGTGGGGCGGCGGGGAGGAATATGCGTACGAGGTTCTCAATTTCGCGGACGGAAAGCGGAACGCGCAAGAGATTCGCGATGCGGTGTCGGCTGAGTATGGGCCGGTGGCGCTGGAAATGGTGGTCGAGTATTTGAAGGCGCTGGAGAAGATTGGCTTGGTGGAACAGGTGAAGTAGGAAGAACGGAACGAGAAGACGGAACGCGCACTAGAATAAGCGGCTGCAATAGCGGTGAACTTGAGGAGGCAAGATGCCAACCATTGAAGGGAAAGAGGGACGGTTGTGGATTGACGCGTACGTGAAGAAGGCGGGGGAATTTTCTGGAGTAATGAAAGCGGTGCGGGCGCTGGTAAAGAAAACGGCGGCAGACTGCGAGGAATACGTAAGCCCGTGGAAGACTCCCGCATTTGATTCTAACGGACCGCTGTGCGTCTTTGTGCTGGGGAAAGAGCATGTGACGCTGGCATTTTTGCGGGGAGCGATGCTTGCCGATCCGGAGAAACTGCTGGAGGGCAAGGCGAAGGGCGTGCGTAGCGTAAGGCTGCGGAGTCTGGTTGATGTGAAGCGGCCGGGAGTGAAGAGATTGATTGCGGAAGCGGCGAAGTTGAACAAAAAGGATCCGCCGTCGGGGAAGATGGTGGGGATGGATAAAAGGCGGAAGACTGAAGGAAAGAAATGAAGAGGTGCGCGCGGGCTCATGAGGCGGGAAGGCACAGACGCTTCGAGGGTCAGCGTAAACTGAAGCCCGCCCGCGGCGGGCGGGTCAATGGCACCGTGTGCTAGCATCGCAGGGTTGCGCGTAGGAGGGCGCCCGCCTCAGAAGGCGGCCGCTACAGGGAGACCGATGTCAGCGACGATGAAAGCGTTGCGGAAGATGCAGCTCGCGAAGGGCTTGCAGATGGATACCGTCGCGGTGCCAGCGATTGGACCGACCGAGGTGCTGGTGCGGGTGAAGGCCGCTTCGATTTGCGGGACGGACTTGCATATTTATGGGTGGGACCACTGGTCGCAAGGACGCATCAAGCCGCCGCTGACGCTGGGGCACGAATTTTGCGGCGCGGTCGAAAGGGTGGGAGACGAAGTCACGGCGGTGAAGGCGGGAGATTTCGTCAGCGCGGAGATGCACGTGAACTGCGGGCACTGCCGCCAGTGCCGGCTAGGGCAGGCGCACATCTGCCAGAACCTGCGCATCATCGGGATCGATCAGGACGGAGCGTTCGCGGATTTTGTTAGGATTCCGGCGTCGAACATCATCAAGCTTGACCCGGAAATTCCGGAGCACTACGGAGCGATTCTGGATCCGCTGGGTAACGCGGTGCACGCGGTGCTCGCGGGGCCCATTGCGGGGCAAACCGTTTTGGTGACGGGTTGCGGACCGATTGGATTGATGTCCATTGCGGTGGCCAAGGCTTGCGGAAGCTCGACGGTGTTTGCGACAGAAACGAACGATGCGCGGCGCGCGATGGCGAAGAAGATGGGCGCTGACGTGGTCATTAATCCCGCTACGGAAGATGCGGTGAAAAAGATCGTGGGCGAAACCTACGGCACGGGCGTTGACGCGCTTTTGGAAATGAGCGGAAATCCGCAGGCGATTCAGCAAGGCTTTAAGGCGCTGCGAGCGGGAGGGCGTGCTTCCTTGCTGGGGATTCCCACGGAAAACGTGCCGCTCGATTTGGTAAACGATTTAATCTTCAAGGGCTCCACGGTGCAGGGGATTTACGGGCGGCGGATGTACGAAACGTGGGTGCAAATGACGGCGTTGCTCAAAGCGGGGCGGCTAAACCTGGAGCCGCTATTCGGGGAACGAGCATCGCTTGGGAAGTTCGAGGGCGCGTTTGCCAAGCTGCAGGAAGGATTGCCGGGCAAGATTTTGCTTTATCCCAATGGAGTTCGCCGCTGAATTCTTACCATCCACTTCCATCACAAATCAACTTTGACCTTGCGGATCAAATCATGACTTCCACGATCGTCGCTCCGCCACTTGCAGGAAACACGCTTGGCTCCGGCGCGAACAGTTTTGTGATTGCGGAATGGCGGGATGCCGGTGGTCCGGCGGGAGAGCGGCGGCTGATTGCTCCGCCGCATGTGCACCACCTAGACGATGAGGCGTGGTACGTGCTGGAGGGCGCTATGTGCGTCCAGATGGGCGAGAGGGTAGTTGAGGCGCAAGCCGGCTCCGGTGTGCTTGTGCCACGAAAAACTCCGCACACCTATTGGAATCCGGGTCCCGGACCAACGCGATATCTGCTCATCATGACCGCGAACATCTACCAATTGATTCAGGACATTCATGCAATGAACGAGCGCACGCCGGCGGCATTGGAAGCGGTATTTCGAGAGCATGA
>QHYL01000689.1 GCA_003224105.1 Acidobacteriota bacterium
CATGGATGACCCGCGTGAAATTGCCGAGCCCGGCTACGCGGGAGCCGCAATTCCCGGGATCGAGATGAAAACGGGCGAGAATGATGAAATCATGACGCGCGGGCCGCATATTTTCACTGGTTATTGGAACCGTCCTGAGGAAACGGCAGGCGTGCTCCGGGATGGCTGGTTTCACACAGGAGACCAAGGCGAGAGGAATGCTCGGGGAAAGTGGCGCGTCACCGGAAGGATCAAGAACCTTATCGTCCTGAATTCGGGACACAAAATCGCGCCGGAGTCGCTGGAAGAAAAAATTGCGCGTCTTCTTCCAGCGGCTCAGCAGGTGGTGATTGTCGGAAATGGCCGCGGGTATCTCTGCGCGTTGATTGCAGGAACGGTGGAGCCTGCGGGGGTTCAGGCAGCCCTCGAAGTGGTGAATGGCGAGCTTCCTCACTACCGGCAGGTCAGAAATTTTAAGGTGCTCGGCAATGCTTTCACGCCGGAAAGCGGGTTGCTCACGGCAAACGGTAAACTCCGCCGCGATGCTGTCAATACCCATTTCGCTTCGGAAATCAATGCCATGTATGAGCCGAAAGAGGATCGCGAAGCGGTCAGCAGGCAACACGCATGAAAAGCTTCCAGGGAAAGACACTGCGATGGGAATGGCGCGAGGGCGGCATCGAACTGGCTCTCGACCATGAGCCGGCCAATGAAATTGGCACGGCCATGCTTGAGGAGCTGGAAGTATTCGTGGGTGCTTTTGGCGCGCTAGCTCCAGAAATTTCCTCATGCATTATCCACAGCGCCCGGAAGTCGGTTTTTTCAGCGGGCGGAGATTTGCGTGAGCTGTATCACCAGGCCATCTCTGTTCCTGAGAAGGAGCGCCCGAAAGCGATTCGCAGCTTCCTGGGGCGCATTCACGCGGTCATGAATGCACTCGACGCGGCTCCGTTCGTCACGATAGCCGCGGTTCACGGCGCGTGTCTGGGCGGAGGACTCGAGCTCGCCCTGGCCTGCGACATGATCATTGCCGATAAAATGGCGCGCTTTGCGTTTCCTGAGCTGCGGCTGGGGTTCATCCCGGGGTTTGGCGGAATTCCTCGCCTGAAGCGGGATTTGGGAAATGCAGTTGTGCGAGATTTGCTGTTTACGGGGCGCACGCTCAACGCTACACGCGCACACGCTGTCGGCCTTGTGGCCCAACTCGCCGGAGAGGGCGAAGCGCTTCGCATTGCACGATCCACGGCCGCGCAAGTGGCTAAGTACGATCCCGTGGCGCGTGCAGCGGCCAAGGAGTTTCTAAAGCCCATTCCCCGCGAAGAGTCGCAGGACGAGATTGAGATTTTTTGCGAGCTCTTCACGCGGCCCGAAGTAATGGCCGCGCTGAAGAAATTCGTCGAAGACTCCGGCCCTATGCCGTATTTGCCGTAAGCTTTCGGGACGACTCAGAGTGCGAATGAAGATGGCAGCTAACCAGGGAAGACCGGATTACCTAGCAGAGCTATATGTTGCAGGTCTGCTTGCAGACTCTGGATGGAACATATATTTCCCTCACAGAGACGAGGGCTTTGATTTCATTATTTCGAAATGCGTCGAAGCAGACATGATACTCCGTCCAGTACAAGTAAAGGGCAAGTACCCAACAACTGGAAAGACAAACAAAACCTCTTATGGGTACGTCGGCAAGTTGAGCGCGCTCCATCCGGAAATGGTTTTGGCAATTCCATATTTTTCGAGAGACTGCGCCTGTAAGACGCCCCTCTGCACAGCATATAATGCCACTGGGACTGATTCGGCGACACAGCAAGGGATATCGATGCCAACCCGCAAATTTTAAGGATGGGCGGCCACAACCGAAGCGCGATCACCGTCAGTTCTTCGATGCGGAAGGCATTCGCTTGCTAGAATTACCGAATTGGAGCCAGAGAACAGTTATCCCTAAGGGCGATTCATAGAAGAGACATGCGCACGCTCGAACAAACTACGCAGGAAGTGTTGAACCTGGCGACGAAGCATTTTCAATTGCCCGCGGGCTCGCTTGCACCCGAAGACGATTTTTTCAAAAAGCTCGGGATTGACAGCCTGCAAACGCTCGAGATGCTCTCGCGGCTGGAAAATCATTTTGGCATCGAGCTACCCGACTACGAGGTCCAGGGCGTGAGCGACTTCAAAACTTTGGCCGAGCGCATTCAGTCCCGCCTGTAATGCTCGATCTTGCTAAATACCAGTCCGTCGGAGCAGCGCTGAAGGATGCGCTGGACCGCTTTGCCCGGGAAGTGTGTTTGATTGAAGCCGACCGCGAACGGGAGAAGGAACGGCTTACGTACCGCGATTTCAAGGAGCGCGCGCATCCTCTGGCGAAAGCTTTGCAGGATGCTGGTTTCTCCGCGGGCAATCGAGCCAGCATCATCATGACCAATCAGTCGAAGTGGCTGATTTCGGCCTATGCCGTTTTCTTCGCAGGTGGCGCGCTGGTTCCGCTCGACTATAAACTCACGCCTGACGAACAGTGGCAGCTTCTCAAACATTCGGGCGCGACCATACTGATCACGGAATATCCGGTCTGGCGCCAACTCAGCGTTTCAGCAGGTCGCGCGTCGGCGAGTGTGCAAACCGTTCTCGTGACGGAGGCGCCGTCCAACGCCGAACTAGCCGGGGCGAAGCGTTGGGAAGAATTTCGCGGCCAGGGCGAGCCCGCGTTCGTTCCGCGCAACCGCAGCGATACTGCTTGCATCGTGTACTCCTCCGGAACCGGCGGCCGCCCCAAGGGCTGCATGATGACGCACGAGAATTACCTGGAGCAGTGCGTCGCGCTGACTTCGCTCTATCCGTTTTGGCCGGGCGTTAGCGTTTCCGAAATACAAGATCACCTACGTGAGCCTCGTTCCGCTGGTCTTGAAGAATTTGCAAAAAGGTCTGCAAGCGCGCTTCGCTGCTTTACCACGAGGCAAGCGCAAAGTGTTCAACGCGCTCGTAGCCATCAACAAAATGTTGACGAAGAGCCGGCCGTGGCGCATCAGCCGCCTGCTGCTCAAACAGGTCCACGAAGCGTTTGGAGGCGAGCTGCGCGCCATCATTGTCGGCGGCGCTTTCACCGAGCCCCAGACTTTGCAGTTTTTCTATGATTTGGGAATTCCCGTGGCGAACGGCTATGGCCTAACCGAAGCTGGAACCGCGATCACCGTCAATGACTTAAGGCCGTTTCGCGCGGACACTGTTGGCAAACCGTTGCCCGGAATGGAAGTGCGCATCATGAATCCCGCCAGTGACGGAGTCGGGGAAGTTGCCGTGCGCGGCAAAACGGTTATGGCCGGCTATCTCAACGACCCCGAGCTCACCGCCGAAACGATTGTTGATGGCTGGCTTATGACCGGAGACCTGGGGAAATTCGACAAACACGGTCATTTGCAGTTGAGCGGCCGCAAGAAAAATATGATCGTCACGGAAGAAGGGAAGAATATTTATCCCGAGGATATCGAAAGCGTCTTCGAAGGCCTTCCCGTGAAAGAGTTCTGCGTCTTTGCAGCCAACTATATTTGGCCCAAGCGTTCCATGACTGGAGAGCGGTTGGTGCTCGCCCTTCATCTGGAACAGGGGCAACCGTATAGTGACGAACTTCGCCGCGAAATCAACGTGCGTAACCAGCGCCTGCTAAACTATAAGCGGATTCACGGGGTTGTTCTCCTTGAGGAAGACTTTCCGCGGACGGCTTCTCTGAAGATTAGGCGGAACGTCCTGGCGGAAGGCCTCTCGAAGCTGGACAGCGCTACGGCGGTTCTGCCCTTGTGAATCTACTTTACTGAGAATCCCGAAACGGGTTGCCCTGAATGGAAAGATTTTTTGCCATCGTGAACCCTGCCGCGGGTGGCGGCCGCTCCGCGAAGCTTGCGGGGCCTGGGCTTGCTCGATTGCGCCAAAACAAATTGGAGGTGGACAGCGTCGCTTCAGCAGGCCCTGGCCACGCCATTGAGCTTGCGCGAGAGGCCTACGCCCAAGGCTACCGGCAATTTCTTGCAGTCGGCGGCGATGGCACGGCTCATGAAATTCTCAATGGCATCTTCGCGGGGCGAAAATCTGTGGAACGCGTCACGCTGGGATTTCTGCCATTGGGAACAGGCAACTCCTTCCTGAAAGACTTCGCGAAAAACGGAGCCGAGGCTTCCACGGAAGCGATCTTGCAAAATCGCAAACGCGCGATCGACCTTATTCGCTTGAATCACGCCACCGGCGAAGTCTTCTCCTTCAACCTCTTGAGCGTTGGCTTTACCGCGGATGTCGCGGCTTTGGCGAATCGCGCTTTCAAACCTTTTGGCCCTCTCGGTTATTTGCTGGGGGTGTTCGTTCGCGTCGTGCAATTAAATCGGCGCTCCTTCGCCCTGCGCTGCGATGAAGATCAGGAATGGGATGAGCGGCGTTCGCTCTTTCTCACTTTCAACAACAGCAAATACACCGGCGGCACAATGCTCATTGCCCCCCAAGCAGACCCCGCCGACGGTTTGATTGAGTTTGTTCGCTGGGGGCCAATCGGGCGGCTGGGATTGCTGCGCAACCTGCCGCGCCTTTACAACGGCTCCCACATCGAGCATCCGCTGGCTTCACGTCGCGCCGTGCGCCACGTGGAGTTCAACGTTTCCACTCCGCTGGACATCATGATTGACGGCGAAGTCGCCACGCTGGAGTGCCGCTCCCTCGATGTCCTTCCCGGCGCTGTTGACGTGTTCCTATGAGAAAAACGTGGTTCGCCGTGCGCAGCACGCTTCTGTGGATCGCCAGCGGCCTGCACTTTTTCTTTGTCGTGCCTGTTCTCGTGTTCCTGAGTATTTTTCTAGACCCTCGTAAGCACGACTGGCTTCAGCGGAGCTTATGCCGGCGTATCGCCTTTCTTTCGGGAGCGAAAGTCGAGGTTCGGCGTGCCCCAAGCTTCGATCCCACTCGCACTTGCTTCTTTTTTTCGAACCACGTCAATTTGTTTGACCCGTTCATTTTGTACTGCGCCATTCCGCAGTTTGTGCGCGGCTGGGAACTGGAATCGCACTTCAAGATCCCCGCTTACGGCTGGCTCATGAAGCGCTTCGGAAACGTGCCCGTGCCGGATGTCCGCCGCCCCTCGGATTTGAAACGCATGTGGCGCTTGACACGGGAAGCGATTGATTCTGGCACGAGCCTGGTCATTT
>QHYL01000690.1 GCA_003224105.1 Acidobacteriota bacterium
TCATTGCCACAGATCCAAAAATGCGCTCCTGTAAGTCTTGTGTTTGCCACACTTGCGACCCCCTCCCCTCTCCTCCATTTCATCTCCTTCTCCCCTTCTTTCTCCCGCCACCAGTCACGGATCACGAGTCACGACGCTACTTCTTCGGAGCTGCGGCTGTCTTCGCACCCGCCACGTCGTCCACGCCGAAGTCCCAGACGAAGAGGTTCATGCCGTCGGGCAGGATTTCCGCCAGGGCATATTCTCCGGGAGGGAGCGGCTCGCCCAGCGTGAAGCGGAACACCGTCGGCGCAATCTCCCAGCGCTGCAACGACATGGTCTTGCGCGTTTCCTCCACCTGCTCCCCAAAATACGTCTTGATGGACTCCAACTTTCGCTTGTTGCCCTTGACAGTAGCACGCACCAGCTCGACTTCCGGGCCAGACTCGCCTGGCCGGCTGCTCTTCACGATGGGGCTGTCGCGGTCCGGGTCAGGCGGCGCCTCCCGCAAATAAAACTCGATATTTGAATCGCTTACGCGCACTTTGGCGCGGCTGCCCGGAATCTCCACATTGCGCTTGCCCGGCACAATCGGGATCGGCGAAAGCACCTGCTTCAGAAGCTGCTTCTTGTCCGTCTTGATGGCAGCCCCCGCCTGGTCCACTCGCGTGACGTGCTTGCCGTCAATGACGAACATGCCCTCCCCCGGCGGAAGGAAAACGCCCGGCGCCACCTGGAGGCTTGCGTCCACGTCCATAACGGTGTCAATGCGGTTCGCTTCTTCCTGCGTGTGGACTTTCTTGGCAAAGGCTTCGTCCTCGGACTTCTCTGCGGCTTCGGCTTTGGCTGTGGCGTCCCAGTCGACCAGGGCCGTAGGGATCTCTTCCCACTGGCTCCGCTCGACGCTGTAGTAGCGCACACGGTCCCCTTTGCGCTCGTAGCTACGGACCATCTGGAAGGAGCCGTCCCTCAGCATAAGCTTCTTGCCGCGCGGCAGGACGTACTTGTCTTTTTGCGACGCATGGTCCCGACTCTGAGACGAGTTGGCAGCTTGGGATTGCGGGGATTGTGGAGATGGAGCAGTGGACTGCGGGGATGCAGCCACAGTTGTGGCTGACAGGAAGACGAAAAGGGCCACGGTTGCTGCGGTTTGCAGGGAGGTCATAGCCTTCTGGGAAATGGGATGCACGGGAGTCAGCCCGGTTTGCCCTCGCAGGCCAGCATACGCTTGTGGCTTTAGTCCTGGCAACGGGTTGCTCTTGCGGTCTGACTATCTCTTCACTGCTAGGGATCTGACACGGCATGGAAGCTTCAAGTGAGGGCCCAAAAACACGAATGGTTCTCTGGACTGCTGGAGAGCCACGAAAAGTACCGTTTTTTGCCTAAAGGAGGGGGCTTAGTGGGTGCACTTGGGGAACAGGGTCACCAGAACCATCAGGTCCGAAAGGGTAAAGAGCCACTGATCCGCCCTGATGCCAGCCGCTTCGGCGGCGCGGGCGATGAAACCGAGGTGACGGGTTTTGGCGAAATTGTGTACGTGCTCGACGCAGATCCCCGTCAGGTTCGCAACCTCTGAATCCGTGAAAATCTTTTGACTCGACTTGACCGTAACCATGGCCTTGCTCCTTGGATCTGGGCCCATTTACGTTCTCACCTTCTTAGATGCTGTGAGTATCGTATTTGTTTCGCTAAATTAAGAGCAATAGTTGTTCCGTTCTAAAAACAAAAAACCTTCCGGCTAGTACTTTTCCACTAAACCCTTGAAAAATGGGCGTTTTTGCGCTTATTTTCCTGGATGCCGCGCTCGTACGAATGCGAGGCAAGGAGACGCGAGAGTGATTTGAGGGAAGGAAATTTCTACTTCTGTGGAACGGCTACGGTTTTCGGTAGGCTGCGGCGATTTCTCGCATCTGCTTGGTGTGCCGAATTTGATGCGATGCGATCATTTGGAACCATTCGCAGAGGTTGAGGGTGCCCAGAAAGGGATGGGGCATGTGATATTTTCTTAGGTCCTTTCCCTGCCGCCTCTTCCATGAAAGACCGGGTGCGGACGCGGACTTGGCGGATTTGCGCGAGCGCTTAGTACTTTTGGCGGATCACCAGCCGGAGTATTTGGTGCCGTCGAGGGCGGTGCCTTGGGATTTGGAATGCACGTCGAAGACGTTCTTGCCGCCCCAGGAAGTGGAGTCGGGATCGTCCTGCACGGCCTGGAGGTTCCACTCGGCGCGGCCGGTGATGGGGTCCTTGGGAATGCGGCGCAGGAAACGAATCTTTTGGTCTTGTCCAGCGCCGATGTTCGTGCCCTTTACCAGGGTGTCCAAGTCGGGAGGGTAGCCTTCGCTGCCAGCCTCGACGCGAATCATGCCGCGGTCGGAATAGTCCTTGTAGCGGTCAATCGCGTCGCGCATTTGGCGCAAGTCGCGCCGAAGCTCAAATTCTTTGTGCCGAACAACCGTGTATCGAAAAACTGGAAGCGCCGCCGAAGCGAGAATCAGCAAAATGCTCGAAGCAATGATCAGCTCAAGTAGTGTTATTCCCTGCTGAGTTACCCTTTGCATTGGGTGACGTAGGCGAGTGGTTGGCGACGAGCGCATTGCCCCGCTATCTACGACGGAGCCATGTTGGGAGGAGATGACCCATCATTCGGGCATCCCAAGAGCCTGAAGGACAACACAGAATGACCACAAAGACCGAAAGACCGAGGAAGAACCCCATCCGATAGACACCCTTAGCGACGAACCGGCTCGAGCATACCAAGACTATTGCTAGCGCTACTGTTACGACTGCGCCGACAGCAAATACAGTTTGGAAGCCTCTCCTCGGCCGGCGATCTTCAGAAAGTTTCATTAAGGATTTTGATGCTCCGCATTGTGATCAAGGCACCTGATTACCGTTACGGACCCAGGGGGCCGCACAATGGAAGCGGGTAAAGGGGTGTCGGATTTCGGCCATATCCGGGAGTAAAGATTATTACGTATGGCGGGCAGAGTTTGTATGCTAACGGAGCGCCTGCATAGCATCTGAATGCATAAAAGTCTGGAAGTCCGTCCGAGCATATACATGCGTAACTGCAGAGTAAACGCCTAATCGTGGAGGGTCGTATAATACCACACGCACAGATCGCTGGACCGAAGGGGTAAAAGTTGAAGCCGAAGCAGAACGGATCGTAAAAAGAGTCGCAGCAGTACGGGTCGAAAAATGGGTTGCAACCAAATTGGTTCCCATGCCGATCGCTGTGATTTGTGGGACTGTTGCGCACATATGCATACCGATTCAATTCTTGAGGATCTTTGACACAGCCACGGCTGGGATCCTTGCCTAACCACCTACCCTCGGTGGAGGCAAACATTCTAAAATGTGTTGGGTCGAGTCCCGTCTCACTTGTATCGCGATGGTCGAGGCGAGCAAAACGCTTCTCCTGCGCCGTGCCCACCATGTCCTGTGGTTCGCCAAAACTCCAGCGGTCCGTGAAATCAATAACATAGCTGCTGCCATCCCGCCATTCTGTTATAAATCCTGACCATGTTTCGCTTCGTCGGGCTCTGCTTCGGGATGCTGGTCCGCTTCTTTCGCGAGCGGCGAAGCCTCCTTCTTGAGAATCTCGCTTTGCGTCAACAACTCGTCGCGCTGAAGCGTCGGCATCCGCGCCCTAGTCTCGGCCTCTTCGATAAGCTCTTCTGGGTAATCGCTCGGTCGGTTTGGTCGGCTTGGAAACATTCTCTCATCCTGGTCACGCCGGAAACCGTCGTCCGTTGGCACCGGACTGGTTTTCGAATCTACTGGCGGCTGATCTCCAGAGTCCGGAGGCCGGTCGGAAGAAGACCGACACCGAAGGAGGTTCGGGAATTGATCTTTCGTATGGTCGTTGAGAACCCAACCTGGGGAGCGCCGCGGATCCATGGGGAACTCCGCATGCTCGGTTTTGAACTTTCCGAGAGAACGATCTCCCGTTGGATGAAGCGAGCACCGAGAGATCCTCACCGGGCCACGCGCTGGCTGGCGTTCCTTCGAAACCATCGGGAAGCGATTGCGGCCATGGATTTCTTCA
>QHYL01000691.1 GCA_003224105.1 Acidobacteriota bacterium
AAGACTTCAACGCCACGCCGAAAGCGGCCATTAGCCGGGACGGCAGGTACCTCGCGTTTGACAGCAACATGGCTTACGCTCACAGCGGTTGCCCGGCGAACTTCCAGACCGGCACCAACTGCGTCGACGTCTACGTTATCAAAGTGCAGTAAAGAAGCCTTGCCAGGCAAGACATTCGACTTTCAAAACGAAGTTCCTTGACTCTGCCACGTCCCCAATCCGGGCCGGGGAATCGTTTCATTCTCCGTGTGGAATTCTCTTAGGCCGATGTTGCCCTTCATTTCCCATCTTACGTTTTGTCCCAGTAGTACCTCTGTCAGATAACCTTCGACGATTTCGCAGCGCAAAATCTGGCGGCAATTTCATGGTTTCACTGGCATCTCTTTCTCCGGTGAACTTCTACTCTCCATGCGCAGCCGGTATCACAAAGGAAAAACTTCGGGGCCTCAACTCACCCAGCAATCCTACCCCCCGAGCCCAAGCGGGAAATTGTTCACTTGGCACTCGCGCCCTTTCTAGTCGCTACATTTGTGCGATCCGGCAAACTGCAAATCAACTGAAGGAGTTTGTTTCGTGAACGCAAAAAGATTTCTAAGTGTTCTGTTTCTGCTCGGGCTCATTGCCATGTTTTCGGCAACCGGCTGCTATGCCACTTCTTATCAAATCTGGCCAAGCGGTGCGACTCCAACGCTTATAGATGTGGGCTCTTCGACGGGGGGACAGGTCGAACTCGGGATGAGTTTTAAGTCCGACGTGAGCGGCTATATTACGGGAATTCGCTTTTATAAGAGCGTGAACAACGCGGGCACGCACGTCGGCAATTTGTGGAACAGCACGGGAACGCTCCTGGCTTCCGCAACCTTCACCAACGAGACTGCCTCCGGATGGCAGCAGGTGAATTTTGCCAATCCCGTGCTCATCAACGCAAATACGAGATACATTGCGTCCTATTATTGCCCTTCAGGGCACTATAGCGACGATCGCGGTTTTTTCGCAACGCGCGGAGTTGATAACGCGCCGTTGCATGCTTTGCAAGATACCAGCGCCACGCCAAATGGCCCATTCACTTATGCAAGCACCAGCCAATTTCCCGCCAGCACCTACCAGTCCAGCAATTATTGGGTCGACGTGGCTTTCACTCCCGCAACGACTAGCACGGTGTGGCCGAACACGGCGACACCTGCGATTCTTGATGTGGGACCTGACTCACCTGTGGAACTCGGTGTTTCAATCAAGTCCGATGTGAGCGGCTACATCACCGGTGTCCGCTTTTACAAGAGCGCGAGCAACACCGGGACGCATGTCGGTAACCTGTGGACCAGCACCGGCACGCTGCTTGCTTCTGCGACTTTCGCCAATGAGACCGCTTCGGGCTGGCAGCAGGCGAATTTTTCAAAGCCAGTAGCCATCACTGCCAATACCGTGTACGTAGCCTCTTATCACTGCACAGTGGGGCACTACAGTGCCAGCGGTGCCTATTTTGCGACGAGCGGCGTGGATAACGCACCGTTACACGCTTTGGTTAGCAGCACAGGTACGCCAGACGGTCGTTTCGCGTATGGCAGCACCAGTACATTCCCAACCAATACGTACTTTTCCGGCAATTACTGGGTCGACGTCGTTTTCGTCGCTACAGGGACCGGATCGGGAGCTTCGTCCTCGCAACTTACTCCCAGCACAACCAGTTTGAATTTTGGAAGCGTTTCCGTTGGAACCAAGAGCGCCGCGCAATCCATCAATCTAACCAACACCGGGACCAGCAGTCTGAGCATCTCTCAGGTCAATGTAACGGGCAGCGGTTTCGCAGCCAGCGGAATATCCACGCCGTTGACTCTCGCAGCGGGACAGAGCGCCTCCCTGAGCGTGACTTTTGCTCCGACAGCCTCCGGTAGCGTCGGCGGAAGCGTTTCGGTGGTAAACAGTGCCAGTAGCTCACCAACTACCATTTCCTTGAGCGGCGCGGGAATTCAGGCCCAGTTGGTTGTAACGCCTGCTAGCGCTAGCTTCGGCAACGTCGTCATCGGCATAAGCAACTCGCAGACCTTCACCCTGACAAATGGGGGCAGCGCCAGCGTCACCATCTCGCAAGCCAACGTGACGGGAACCGGATTTGCGCTTAGCGGTTTGACAACGCCACTAACCATCGCAGCGGGGAACCGGGCCACGTTCAACGCGGTTTTCACGCCAACTGCTGCGACTGGCTACAGCGGCTCCATCTCCTTGGTCAGCAGCGCGCCCAACTCTCCTCCGGGAATCAACCTTAGCGGTACGGGAGTCACCGCCACGCACCTTCTCGCGGCAAGCCCGACAACCCTGAGTTTTGGCAACGTGAATACGGGCAGCAGCAGTTCGCTGAAGGTTACCTTGACCAATAACGGAAACTCCAATGTGACCATTTCGAGTGTCAGTGCTTCAGGCGCAGGATACACGGCCAGCGGAGTCAACGCCAATACCACACTGACGCCGGGTCAGACCGCCACAGTGAGTGTTGCGTTTGCGCCTGCCGCGGCGGGGAGCGCCAGCGGCAGCGTCTCGGTGGCTAGCAACGCCAGCAACTCGCCCGCAACCATTTCGCTGAGTGGCAGCGGCGTGACGCAATCCACCTCCAACGGCGCGCCAATTTGCGGCATTTCCGGAGATACCTCCAACCACATACCTACGGATTGGAGCACGTTCGTGCCGCCGGCGAAGGGGCAAAGCTATGTCGACTCCAGCTTTGGCTGCACCGTCACGCGCATCACGGATGCCTCCAAGGATGCCTGGTCGGGCTCGTTTTACCTGCC
>QHYL01000619.1 GCA_003224105.1 Acidobacteriota bacterium
TTCGAAGACCAACTCCTTGTCCATGTCTAGCATTTGCTTTCGATAGAAGTGAATCCCGCTCAGAACCATTCCCAATAGCGGCGCGAACCAAACGAGCCTCCAGGGACCGGAGAGAGACCAATTCTCCATTTGGGGAGGGTAAATGGTGAAGAAGACGTAGCCGAACAAGTAAGCGACCACGATGAGTCCCGAATGACTCTTGAAAGAAGGATAGGGGCAAGTAAAAGAGATTTTGCGAAACTTCAGGAGCAAGACTTCCACAAGAACGACAGTGCAAACAATCAGGATTGCTGTATGCAGCAGCGCGATCGTCCAACCCCCCAATGCGAGCGTTGCCAGGAAGCAACCGGGAGCCAGCCAGGACAGGGAGAATAGCAAGAGAACGCGCCGGGCGATGGGGCGGGCTTCGTGCCGTTCGCGATCCAGCCAGAAACGAAAAATCCAGTTGGCCGGCAATTGCGAAGGAATCTCGAACGCGAAGCGAATTCCGATCGTTACGCAATAGGCCAGGATAAAGGGCACGGAGAGAAATTCCACAGAAGGCGGGTTGCCGCTGAAGAGGGAATGGAGATTTGGGGCAGAGCTGAGGGCCGCTGCGGAGGCGACCAATCCCAACGCCAGGAAACCGGAAAGCACCTGAAGATGGCCGTCGCTGCGAAGCACAGTCCTTGCTGCGAGGAGATAGCAGGCGCGTTGCGCGTGCGTCCGAAGCACCGCTTCGCGAAGCGGCGCCAATGCCGAAAAAGAAGAAGGAACGCGGGGCAGGGGCCCCGTATCGGGCGTTTCGGGAATGCGCATGAAGGATCGGCGGAAACTAACAGCATAGGCAAGGATGGTCGTTAAGAATGCCGCTCCCAAGGCGGCCACTGCCGCTATGGTCATGGCGGTGACGAACGGTTCGCCGCCTTTGCCCCAAACCGTTCGCAGCAGCCCCAAAAAAGAAATTGGGGGCAAGATTCCCACGCGGTGAGCATCTGCGATGGACAACTGTGTGAGCCAATGGGGAACTGCGAAGCTGGTGCCAAGAAGAACGAGCAGCAAGACAGCGAGAGTAAACCGGACCAAGAGAGACACCCTGCGAAATGCCGCAGCCGGCAGCAGAGCCATCAAGACTCCGGCCAGGGCAAACACAGCAAGAGAGCTAAAGGCACTGGCCAGGAACATGACGACAGCGTGGCCCACGGCGAAGCGGCAAAAAAGGGAAAGAGAAGGCTGCGAACCAACTACGGCGACGGGGAATAAGACCACAGAGGCGGCGTTGACAACCAGCGTGAGAAAAGCGACGAGAGCGAAAATCGCGGAGAGACTCGCCAGGAAGACACTGCGCAGTCCGATCGGCAGCGGCACGAGATTCGTGAAATCGCGGCGGTCCAAAAAGATGCTGTCCTAGCGCCAAAGGGCGGCGGCTCCGCTCACTACCATGGAGAGTACGAGAAAGAAATATTCGTCGGGGATGGTAGCGGTAAACGGGTCGTAAGCGCCGGCGCCGCGCAGGAAGCGGATGAGCGAACCATATTTCTCAAGCATCAGAAGAGAGACCAAGAGGCCTGGCATGGCGAGCAAAATGACAATCACGCCAACGCCCAGGTGCAGATCGCCCGCGTCGGAATCGGCGTGGCCGTGAAACATGCGGCCCACGAACAAACGTACGAGGCACCCGAAAGGGGTCTGAGAAAAGGCTTCCCATCGGTGGCGGATGAATCTTTTTGCAGATCGCATCATGCGGAGACCACAACGCTGACGATGTCATTTGCCATTTGAGCAACGTCTCGCTCTTCGACAAGGTGCAGGAAGACTCCTTCGAGCGAGGACTTGCCGATATGCTCGCGAACTTCGCAAGTGGTTCCCTGGACTATGACTTGTCCATTGCGGAGAATGATCAGGTGGGAGCAGACTTTTTCCACGACCTCGAGAATATGCGAGCAATAGAAGACCGCTTTCCCGCGCGCACTCAAGGCTTTGATGACGAGGACGGAAGTAACATCGAGGCCGGAGAGAGGTTCATCGAGAATGAGGATGTCGGGATTGTCCATCAGCGCGGCGATGAGCAGGATGCGCTGTCGCATGCCCTTGGAATACGAGCCCAAGGAGACGTGGCGGTGCGGCGAGAGGGAAAAGAGCTGCAAGAGCGAGCTGATGGTTTTGCTTTTGCGCGGTTCAGGCATCGCGCGTAGCGTCGCCACCATATCGAGATACTCCTGGCCGGTCAGGTAGGGATAGAGATTAGCTTCCTCAGGCACGTAGCCGAGACGCTTGCGGTAGGCGATGAGGTCTTTGTGAATGTCCTGGCCGTCGTAGATGATCTGCCCGTCCGACGGCTCGAGGAGGCCAGTGAGCATTTTGACGGTGGTGCTTTTGCCAGAGCCGTTGGGGCCGAGGAAGCCGAGGACCTGTCCGGGTTGCAGAGAAAAGGAGATGTCCCGCACGGCAAGGACGGAGCCGTAGAATTTGGAGAGTCCTCTGGCCTCGAGCACAGGCCCTCGCTCCGGTCTGGGCAGACCCCACGTGGGGCGCCGGATATAGGTTTAACACCGCGGGATGGAAGAAGTTCCAGAAAAGAACAAGATCGCCGTGATGCCACGAAAAAAAAGGGAGATTCGAAGATCAAAAAGAAAGACGCAGGGTGAAAAAGCGAAGGGCGCAGCAGTGCTGCGCCCCCTTGTATCTTAGAGAGGGCTCGCGGAGGCGAGTCAC
>QHYL01000620.1 GCA_003224105.1 Acidobacteriota bacterium
TGATGACCACCATGGCCGCGCTCATGGGCGCGCTGCCGATCGCCCTTGGCTACGGGGCGGATGGCGCTTCGCGCCGGCCGCTGGGACTCGTGGTCGTCGGCGGGCTGATTGTGTCGCAGTTCATCACCCTTTTCATCACTCCGGCCATCTATCTTTACCTCGAAGAGTTTCAGGAGAAGGTCCTGGACCACTTCGCTTTCTTCCGCGCGCGGCATTCTCGGCCAACTGCCGGCGCCCCCGTGCCGGGACACGCAACCGCGGACTAAGGACTATAGGCAACACGCCCCGGTCCTCGTGCCGGGACGCGCAACGCTGCCTGTGGCTCACGCCGGCGAGTGAAACTCTTTTTCTTGCGCAAAGTCGTTGCATAAACATGCGCTCTCGGCCTAGGATTCAATTCGGTAGGACTCGCTAATGACTCCACGCACCGTTTCGCGCCGAACCTTTCTTGCCATATCTGCAACTTTGCCCTTCGCGCTGCGCGCCCGCGCCGCGTCCTCCATTCCCGTCGGCCTCGAGCTTTATTCCGTCCGCAAAGAACTTCAGCGCGACCCGCAAGCCACCGTGCGCGCCGTCGCAAAAATGGGCTACCAATGCGTGGAATTCTACGCGCCGTATTTCCAATGGTCCGAGGACGAAACCAAGCAGATGCGCAAGCTGCTCGACGACCTCGGAATCCGCTGCTTTTCCACGCACAACGACAGCTCCAATGTGAACGCGGAAAACATGGCAAAGGCGCGCGATCGAAACCTGATTCTCGGCTGCAAATACCTCGTGGTGGCTTCTTCCCATCCGCAGCCAACCGCCTTGGACGGCTGGAAAACCGTCGCCGATGAGCTGAACACCGCCGCGGAAAAGCTGGAACCCTCCGGCCTCAAAGTCGGCTACCACAATCACGAACCAGAGTTCACGCCAACGGACGGCGGGCGGCCCATGGAGGTCATCGCAAAAAACACCAAGCCGTCCATCATGCTTCAGCTCGACGTGGGCACCTGCCTCAAGGCCGGCTCCGATCCCGTGGCCTGGATTCGCGCCAACCCGGGCCGCATCCGCTCGCTGCACCTTAAAGAATGGTCTTCGGAGCCCGCAAAGGGTTACTCCGTTTTGTTTGGTGAAGGCAACGCCGATTGGAAAGGAATTTTCGCGGCTGCGGAAAGCGTCGGCGGCGCCGAGTACTATCTCATTGAGCAGGAAGGCAGCCGCTTCTCCGAACTCGAAACCGCCCAGCGCTGCCTGCAAGCCTTGCGCGCCGTCCATCCCCGCTAACGCCCGTGTAGCGGCGACTTACGTCGCCGTCCTTTGTTTAACACTTGTAGTGGCAGGTCTTCAGAGTGTGGGTGATGACTCACTTTTTGCACGGTGCGAGCACCACATATTGTGGAGGCCCAAACGCCTCTTTCAATTTGTGGTGGCAAAAACGAGTTCTCACACAGACTCTTCAGACCGTTCTTTTCCTTGCGTAGCGGCGAGTTTACCTCGTCGTCTTGTCCGCGTTGAACCCCTGAGGAATATCGTTTTTGCTTTTCTTTCCCTCGGCTCTTTGCACGTTCGCATCTTGAATTCTTTGCCCGCGTTCCGCCCTTCCGCGCTCCTATCTATACGAATAATCATTGACATCCGAATTTCCCATGCATATACTCCCCGCCCAATAAGCTAGTTAACCGATTTAGCTGAGGGTGCGGGGCCACTAGGTGTCATCCCGAGCGCAGGTGAGGGATCTGCTTTTCGTTCTTCTTAGGGTCGACAATTCGAGGTGTCATCCCGAGCGCAGGCGAGCGATCTGCTTTTCGTTCTTCTTGGGGTCGACAATTCTTTTTGGGGTGGAGGAGCAACTCATGAGCCTTTCCAAGCTTTTTATCCGCACCGCCATGTTCGCAGTGTACGCCCTCTTTCTGTGCGCCGCGGCGCATGCCCAGTATCGAGCTTCCATTCAGGGCGTGGTGACGGATGCGCAAGGCGCAATCGTTTCCGGCGCCACTGTCACGCTAAAGAACCTGGATACCAATCAGACTCAGACCACAACCACAGACCAAAATGGAATCTACAACTTCAACGCCCTTCCTCCGAACCGCTATTCCGTCACTGTCGAGAAGCAGGGTTTTAAGAAAAAGGTCCTCGACAACGTCAGTGTCATCGCCGAGCAAGCCAATGCCTTGAACATTCAGTTGGAGCTTGGCGAGGTTACGCAAAGCGTTATCGTCAGCGGCAACTCGACTCCGCTGATCGACACAGAAACGGCATCAGTCAGCGGCACCATATCTACCAACCAGATTCAAAATATGCCTTCCTTCGGACGCGATGTTTTCCAGTTGATCCAGTTGACGCCGGGCGTCTTCGGCGACCGCGCTCAGGGAAATGGTGGAGGCTCCGCCAATCTTCCCGGAACACAGGGACCGGGCGGGACAGGCGGCAACGCGGGCATTTTCCAAACGGAAAACGGTCCGCAAGCTTTGGCCGCTGGCCAGCAGTATGAGAACAACAGCATCACGATCGACGGTATCAGCACCACCAGCGCCGTCTGGGGCGGAACTACCATCATTACACCGTCAGAAGACTCTGTGGACAGTGTAAAAGTCCTCTCCAATGGCTATGACGCTGAAAACGGCCGCTTCGCCGGCGCCCAGAT
>QHYL01000621.1 GCA_003224105.1 Acidobacteriota bacterium
GACGAAGTCTTGACCACCAGCCAGGACTATCCCCGCATGATCACCACCTGGCAGCAGCGCGAGCGCCGCGAAAAAATCGTCCTCAAGCAACTGAATTATGACGTGCCGGCGCGCAACTCCGCGGATTTGGTGCGCATGTTCCAGCAGGGCATCTCGTCGCGCACCCGCGTCATCCACGTATCGCAAGTGGTTTTCATGACCGGGCAGATTATGCCCGTCAAGGAGATTTGCGCGCTGGCCCGTGCGCGCGGCATCACCAGCATCGTGGATGGCGCCCACGCGTTTGCGCATGTGTCCTTCCAGTTCTCCGATCTGGACTGCGATTTCTACGGCGCCAGCCTGCACAAGTGGCTCTCCGCGCCCATCGGCACCGGCATGTTATACGTGCGCAAAGACCGCATCGAAAAACACTGGGCGCTTATGGCTGCGCCGCCTTCGATGGACAAAAACATTCGCAAGTTTGAAGAAATCGGCACGCACCCTGCCGCCATGCACAATGTCACGCTGCAAGCGCTGGAGTTCCACGACCAGATCGGTGCGGAGCGAAAATTCGCGCGCCTCCGCTACCTGAAGAACCGCTGGGCGGAACGCTTGAGCAAAGTCCCCGGCGCCAAAGTGCTGGTCGAGCTGGAGCCAAACCAGTCCGGCGCTTTCGCCACGATTCATTTCGATACCATCGAGCCCGCGAAGCTGAGCGACGTGCTGCTCAGCAAGTACAACATTTTCGTCGTGCCCATCAAGGGGCCCGGGTTCGATGGCATTCGCGTCAGCTCGAACGTTTACACCTCGCCCGGCGAAATCGATCAGTTCTGCGCCGCCGTCGAATCCATCGTCCCCCGCGCCTAAGGGGACTCTCCTTCTTTTGTAGCGGCGAGTTTACCTCGCCGTCTTCGCGGGGGCACGACTTCGTAGATTCCGGGCAGCAGCCGGAATGTCGTGCCCATCTCATTTCGTTAGCGTCGGCATCTTGCCGTCCCCGCCATACACGTCACCACCGGCCCAACGGTCATCCCGACCCTCAGGCCGCGGTCTTCCGTGGCCTGAGGCGGAGGGATCTGCTTTTTCTTAATCCTCTTAGAGCGGGGCTTGTTTATCCGGAGCGCAGCCGATGGGCCCGCCCGGCGACATATGGCCCGGGCTCACCCGCGCCGCAGAATCGCTTGCGCGAGCCAGACGCCGAGTGGTATGTAACCGTCTCGACCGGAGGTAGACGATGCCCCGTTCAGCCGGCGTCACAGCTTCAGCGGTTGTCGTAATTATCGGCAGCGCATTCACGCTTCTCTGTGCCGCGATGATGGTGCTGGGATCGGCCCTTGTATTCGATATTGGTTTTTGCCGCAATCCTGGTAGTGTTCACGCTTCCCGGCGCGTTGTTCATTGCGTTCATTCCCTTTCCCACAACAAATGATCCGAACCTTCCTGTTAATTTCATGGTCCTGATGCGGTTCGGAATGGTGTTCTTCTACATTGCGTTTGCCGCGCTCGGTGGCTTTTGGCTCTATTTCTTCAACAAGCGCGCTGTGAAGGCGCAGTTTCAAGGGACGCAGCCAGCTCCGGAATCGGCGGCAGGGGATTCGTTTTTAGGAGCGGCAGCCCCGGCAATTCCAGACTCTGGCCCAAGTCCAGGCGCGAGGCCTCTTGTCATCACCATCATCGGATGGTACTTGCTCATTTCTGCGGCCTTCGGTGCATTGGGTGTTCTGTTCAGCAGGTCATTTTTTCCAGGGCAGCAGTTTCCATTGTATTTCTTGGGCTTCTTTGTGTTTGGACGGATTGGAATCCTGGTTTTTATTGTATGGATGGCAGCGCAAATGGCCGCTGCCGTGGGATTGCTGAAACTAAAAAAATGGGGCCTGTTCGCGACCATCGCCCTGCAATGCCTGGTGGGCCTAAACGCCGTACTGTTGATTAGTATTTCCGGCCATCGCGCAAAATTTCAACAGATCATGGAAACGATGATGTGGTCCGTGAATGGGCGCATGCTCCAACCGGTCCCGTTTCCATTCCCGGTTTGGATAGGCTTTGCGATGTCACTGCCCATCGTCTTCGTGATCTTTTATTTCCTCATCACACGGAGGCATGCCTTCACCTCCGCCGCACAAGGGTTGGCCAGCAAAACCTCGTAGCGCTCTCGAAAATTTCGACCTCCACCGCTGCCTGCCCCTCGCTTTTTCTTAGCCCCAGCTTGCCCTGACGCAGGAAGGGCATCTTGCATACTCTTTTCTATTGTAGCGGCGAGTTTACCTCGCCGTCTTCCTAGGGGCACGACATGTCGCGCCTGTCTCATTTCGTAGCGCCGGCATCTTGCCGGCCCGAGATACACGCCCCGACCACCCAACGGTCATCCCGACCCTCAGGCCGCGGTCCTCCGGGGCCTGAGGCGGAGGGATCTGCTTTTCTATAATCCTTGTGGTGGCGGGTCTTTGATTGGTCGCTGGCAGCATGTCTACAACTTGACCAACATGCTCTGCGACCTCAGCGGGAAGGGCAAGAAGCACACGGTGGACGAGCCTAAGGTACATACTCCAGGAACACAACTGACGGGGACATCGCTAGGACTGCTGCTGGGTTTCGCGGGCTGCTCGCTTTGCATCAATTTCGTTCTTCCATTCAAGCCAGCCGTCCATCAGACGGCCCTTGGCCGGGGATGCAGGAAGGGCTTCAATGTGAATGCATCCTTTCTTCCAGGCAGAAGAGAGTTCATCGTATCTGCGCCCCGCCCAATGTAAGCAAATTGTTAGACGGAGTCGATTCAGGAGTGGTGCTGCAGGGTAGGTTTCAGATTTTTGAGACCAGCATTTAGCTTTCTGCTCGTCATTACGAAACCAAGCTTGGAAAATTGCGGCTTCCATCAAAAGCAGTTTTTGCAATTCGACCGAAGCAATCTCGAAACGTTCCATACATTTCTCAAGATTCTGTGCTGCCCGCTCGGCGTCCTTGCGGTCATTGTCAGCAAGGTAGGCAATCCAGAAGGCCTGCAGGGCATCGACTGATTGATCGGGGATGGTACAGGAATGAGCAATCCAGGTCCGCTTCAAGTCTCTCAGGCGGACACCAGAGTGTGTTTGCATCTTCAAGGCGAGGATGGACAGCAAGCGCCTGGTTTTCACCTTGGACGTGACAAAACTCAGTAGTCGATACCCGTCCGTGAACATTCCGTTGCGACGCCGGTAAGGGATCAAATTAACGGAGGCCACGAAGATAGAGAGCGCCGCCAAAACCTGAAGCGATTGCCGAATTGCATGCGGCAACGTATCGAATAGCTGGCTAGCCAGTAGCGGCCAGAGGCATAGTGCTGAAAAGAGATTCGCACAGGGCCCGGCCGCAATATAGATTGCAAACTTCTGCCGTAGTTTCTGTAGTTTTTGGGTACGCATTAATGCAATCCCGTCGAATTCGGAGATTCGTTGAAAGCTGAATCTCACTCCCTGCGATGATTTGGCCAAAGTAAGTGGCCCGATCCGAACTCTCTGAAAGTGAAAGCCGACAGCAAGACCTCCCGCGACGTGGCCGAGTTCATGGATTGCAATAACTACGAAAAGAGTAAGAAAGTAGGAGAAGAACAATAACAAAGGACTTCGGCTACCGTATCCATTAAACAAGTTGTCAAACTTCGTCGCGATATACCCGAAGATGCTGGCGGCAGCGGGATTGCTGTCAATGAGCACAACGGCAAATATGTCAATCAAAAAAAAACCAACAAAGGGGAGACCAACGATCAATAGAGCTTGGCGCCAACTTAGTCGGTCCAATCGGAGTTTCTTCGGGAGCGGAGACTCCAAGTCCAAGATTGGCGTTCGGGACTCACTGGCTGAGCTGCTCATCCGGGCTATTGTCTCTCAGTGGAGTTCAAGTGTGCCACTGGCGAGTGGAGCGCAGGCCGGTTACTCAGTCGAGTAGCCTTTCCTGATAAACTTTGGCCAAGAGGCCGCGCTTGAAGCAAAAGAGAAA
>QHYL01000622.1 GCA_003224105.1 Acidobacteriota bacterium
GGCTGTTAAGGAATTTGAGCTGGAACTCACACTCGATCCGCTGAATGCGAATTCTGCGTATGAACTTGCCGAGATCCGCCGCAAGGCCGGTGAATTCACGGATGCTCAGAAATATTTTGAGCTCGCGCTCAAAGATTATCCTGAGTTTGAGGAGGCGCACCTGGGACTTGCCGCAGTTCTGACCACTCTTCAAAAGCCCGATTTAGCGCTACTCCATTTGCAAAAGGCAATTTCGCTGAATCGCGACAACGAAGTTTCCTGGTACCGTCTCTCGAAAGTTGAACGCCTTTTGGGAAACGGCACCGAGCAACAGAAAGCAATGACAGAATTTCAAAGGCTTCATTCTAAGAAAACCAACGAGCCGGAATCTGGCAGGAAACTCCTCTCGCCTGATGAAGTAACCAAACAGAGTGTAGACCCAAATATTCCAAACTGACCTTTCCCGCGTTCTGCGCTACAAAACCGTACGCCCTGTTTAGCTCCTGAAAAGCAATTTTTTGCGCGCAAGCCGATGCCCCGTAAGTGGTGGGTAATCCACGCTTCCCATCGTCCAGTCCGCCTGACGTCAACATTTCGCTTTGCGAAACCCCGCCTCTTCGCACTCCCTTGAATTGACCGCCCTGTTTGCCAATGCCAAAATCCCCGCTGCCAATTTCGTTTTCACAGCGATTCCGCTGTTCACCAAGAACATGAATCCCAAGTGCGAGGTGCCTAGCGTGAAGAATTCAAGTAGATACACAAAACTTGTCTGCCTCTCTTTGTTAGCTCTCGCCTCTTGCCTTCTAGGTTCCGCGCAACAAGCGGACGACCCGCTGCTCGCCGGTTTTCAGAATCCGCCTGACTTCGCTAAACCGCGGGTCTGGTGGCACTGGATGAACGGCAACATCACGAAGGAGGGGATCAAGCTTGATCTCGAATGGATGAAGCGCGTCGGGATTGGCGGGTTCCAGAACTTCGATGCTGCGTTGAACACGCCGAAACTTGTGGATCAGCGTTTGGTTTACATGACTCCCGAGTGGAAAGATGCTTTCAAGTATGCCACTACGCTTGCCGACCAGCTTGGCCTTGAAGAAGCTATTGCGGGCTCTCCGGGGTGGAGCGAGTCAGGCGGCCCGTGGGTGAAACCCAATCAGGGTATGAAGAAAATCGTTTGGAGCGAGGCCAGGATCGAAGGGAGAAAGCCCTTCTCAGGCGTGCTGTTGCATCCGCCCACGACAACAGGGCCGTTTCAGAACGTTTCCATCTTCGATTTCCTAGCGGCTATAGGAGGCCAGCCGCAGCCGTCATCTCCTACGTTCTACGCCGACACTGCGGTGATCGCCTACCGCGCTCCGGAAAGCGATGCGCTCGTCACAGCACTGCAACCAAAGATCACTTCCAGCGGCGGCAATCTCGAGGCATCTGCCTTAATCGACGGCGATTTGGTAAAAACCACTCCGTTGCCGAAGGCCCCTGCAGGGCAGCAGGCGTGGATTCAATACGAGTTCTCAAGGCCGCAGACCATGCGCGCAGTAACCTTGGTGTTTAATGACCCGCTCGCTGCACGAGCCAACATGTTTGGCGCTGCGTCCTCCATTGCTGCCATGGAGGCAAGTGACGATGGTCAAACTTTCCATAAATTGGCGGACATTCCCGCTGATGGCGGGATAGAACACACGACCGCGTTTCCCGCCACAACAGCTCGATTCTTCCGCGTAAACTTCACCGATAAGCCGTCGTCGGGATTCAGCAACATGACCTTCGACGTGGAGAATCCATTTGGCGATTTGAGCGCAGTCAAACCCGATCCCAACTTCGAAATCTCAGAATTGGTCCTTCACCCAGGCGCCCGCATCAACCGCTTCGAAGAGAAAGCAGCCTTCGCCAAGCTTGCGAGTCTTGATAAATTTCCCACGCCTGCGGTTCCGGCTGCCGATGCTATTCACAAAGACAACATTATCGACCTGAGTTCCAAGATGCAGCCGAACGGGAGACTTGATTGGACACCGCCGCCGGGTAACTGGGTTGTCCTTCGATTTGGCTATTCGCTGTTAGGCATTACTAACCATCCTGCATCACCCGAAGGCACAGGTCTCGAAGTAGACAAGCTCAATCCTGACGACGTTGCGCAATACATGAACACGTACTTAGACAACTACAAGGATGCGGTTGGCGAGCTGATGGGTAAGCGTGGTCTTCAATACGTGATTAATGATAGTTGGGAGGCGGGAACTCAGAACTGGACCGACAACTTGATCGCGGAATTCACCAAGCGGCGTGGTTATGATCCGCGCCCATGGATGCCTGTTCTGACCGGCCGCGTAATCGAGAGTTCCCAAGCCAGTGAGGGATTTCTTTGGGATTTTCGCAAGACGCTGGCGGACATGCTGGCCGACTATCACTACGACCTGATCACCAAGATTCTCCATGAGCGGGGGATGGGTCACTATGGTGAGTCGCACGAAGAAGGACGTGCGTTCATCGGCGACGGCATGCAGGTGAAGCGCAGCAACGACGTACCTATGTCGGCCATGTGGACCTTCTGGCGCATATGCCTGGTCGCCCGCGACACTGAAGCCGACCGCGGACAAAGAGTTAGCCATGGGTCTCAACCGGTTTGTGATTCATACGTCCGTGCATCAGCCGTTGCTGGACAGGAAACCCGGACTGTCGCTTGGTCCGTTTGGACAGTGGTTTAACCGCAATGAAACCTGGGCTGAGCAAGCTAAGCCTTGGATCTCATACCTTGCCCGCTGTTCCTATCTGCTGCAGCAGGGAAAGTTCGTGGCTGACATTGCTTACTTCTACGGTGAGGACTCCAATATCACTGCGATCTATGGCGGTCATTTCCCCGATGTTCCTGAGGGATACAATTTCGACTACGTTAACGCGGACGCTCTTATTCACAGGTTCTCGGCAACGAACGGTGTTTTGACAACTCCAAGCGGAATGACGTATCGCGTGCTCGCCCTCGACGCGCGCAGCAAGCAGATGTCCCTGCCGGTTCTGCAGAAGATCAACGAATTAGTGGAGACGGGCGCCATTATCGTGGGAGCAAAACCGGAGAGCGATCCCAGCTTGGCCGATGATCACGCTGCGTTCCAGAGCTTGGCGGACAAGCTTTGGGGATCGGGCAGCGGCATGAGCGTTGGGAAGGGAAGAGTGTATGGCGTGCAGAAGTTAGCCGACGTGCTCCAGACCCTCAACATCTCGCCCGACTTCGAGTACGCGAAGCCCAAAACCGATACGAGTATTCTTTTCGTCCACCGTAAGCTCGCCGATGGCGACCTCTATTTCGTCGACAACCGCAACGATCGCGACGAAGCTTTTGACGCGACGTTCAGAGTAGAAGGCAAAGCCGCCGAACTGTGGCATCCCGATACCGGACAGATCGAGCTGGCCTCGTACCAATCGGCTAGCGCCCGCACGACCGTGCCGTTACGTCTGGAACCGTGGGGCACGATATTCGTCGTTTTCCGGCATCCCGCGAAAGCTTCTTCTCGGACCATTCCAAGCCCTGTTGAGCAAGCCCTCGTAACTATCGATGCCCCGTGGGATGTTGCCTTTGAGCCAGACCGCGGCGCCCCGCTTAAAACTACTTTCGATAAGCTCATATCCTGGCCAGACAGCCCTGATCAAGGCGTAAAGTACTTCTCTGGCACAGCAACATACACGAGAATGCTGCAAGCTTCGGGAGATTGGTTCAAGCCCCACGCTCATCTTTGGATCGACTTGGGGCAAGTCAAGAACCTGGCCGAGGTGTCGGTAAACGGCAAGCCGCTGGGTATCGCGTGGAAGACGCCTTATCGTGTGGATGCCACCGGCGCGT
>QHYL01000623.1 GCA_003224105.1 Acidobacteriota bacterium
CAGTCGGAACTTCGGTAGCCATCACCGGAACAAACTTTGGAGCGTCTCAGGGCACCAGCACCGTCACGTTTAACGGGGTTGCAGCAACTCCGACCAGTTGGAATGCCACCAGCATTGTGGCTTTCGTGCCTAGTGGCGCTATGACCGGGAACGTCGTCGCCACCGTTGCTGGTGTGGCTAGTAACGCCGTGCTGTTCACCGTCCTGCCGGTTCCTACCATTACAAGCCTCAGTCCGACCTCCGGCTCAGTGGGCACGGCTGTCACGATTACTGGAACAAGCTTCGGCGCAACTCAAGGCACCGGCACCGTTACGTTCAATGGCACGTTGGCAACTCCTACCAGTTGGAGCGATACCAGCATCGTTGTGTCCGTTCCAACGGGAGCGACTGCCGGCAACGTAGTCGTCACAGTTTCTGGCCTTGCAAGCAATGGTGCGCTGTTCACAATTCCACCCAGTATCACCAGTCTCTCGCCAACTTCCGCGCCCGTGGGAATTTCTGTGACCATTGCCGGAAGCAACTTCGGCGCATCTCAAGGCACGAGCACGATCACATTTAATGGCACGTCGGCAACTCCGACGAGTTGGAGCAACACCAGCATTGTTGTACCTGTCCCGACTGGGGCAACAACGGGAAACGTGGTTGTCACTGTTAACGGCCTCGCAAGCAACGGCGTGGCGTTTACCGTTCTTCCGCCCCCCAACATCACGAATATCAATCCAAGCGCAGCCCGGGTGGGTACTTCAGTGACCATTACGGGAACAAACTTTGGGGCAACGCAGGGGACGAGCACCGTCACTTTCAACCTGACGCCTGCAACTCCGACAAACTGGAGTGCCACGAGCATCACGGTGCCCGTACCGGTTGGAGCAACAAGCGGAAATGCATACATGCTCGTTAATGGAGTCGCGAGCAACTTCGTGCCATTTACGGTGACGCCCACAATCACGAATGTGAGTCCGCCCTTTGGGGCTGTTGGCGACTCCATAGCGATTCCTGGCACAAACTTCGGAAACCTCGTGCCCGGAGACACCGTCACGTTCAACGGGACACCAGCGACTATACAAAGCTGGATTGATACTGGGGCTGCCGTGCTTGTCCCATCCGGGGCGACCACGGGACCGCTGGTGGTTACGGCAGGAGGCTTCGCTAGCAACACCTTCAACTTCACGGTTACGCCGGTGACCATCACGGCTTTGAATCCAACCTCGGGTCCAGTGGGCACCTCCGTAACCATTACCGGAAGCAACTTCGGTCCAACGCAAGCGTCTAGCGCAGTTGCATTCCCTGGCACGGGTGCCACCACACCTACCAGTTGGAGCCAGACCACGATCATAGTGCGCGTGCCTGCTGGCGCCGTAAGCGGGAATGTTACGGTGATGGTTGGAGGGGTGACCAGTAACGCCGTGCCCTTTACGGTCACATCGCCGAACGTCAGCGGTCTTAGCCCGAACAACGGCCCCGTGGGATCTTCGGTCACGATCTCCGGTGCGAACTTCGGTGCGTCTCAAGGTGCCAGCACCGTTACTTTCAACGGAGTGCTGGCGACGCCCACAAGCTGGAGTGCTACAAGCATCGTCGTACTAGTGCCGGCCACCGCAACGACCGGCAACGTTGTCGTGACCGTAGCGGGTATGGCCAGCAATGGATCAAACTTCATTGTCACCCCAAAAATAACGAGTCTCAGTCCTGGCTCAGGACCAGTCGGGACAGCTGTAACAATCTCCGGGTCAAATTTCGGTGCTTCCCAGGGAACCAGCCAGGTTACTGTAGGTGGAGTCGGGGACACACCGAACAGTTGGAGTGCAAACAGCATCGGCGGCGTCATTATTCCCAACCTATCCGCTGGCCCTGCTGGAATTCAGGTCTCTGTCGGCGGCTTAGGAAGCAACGGTGTAGCTTTCCAAGTGACGCCGGCAATCAGTAGTCTCAGCCCAACGTCAGGAACGGTTGGTGCGTCCGTTACTATCACTGGCTCAACCTTCGGAGGAACGCGGGGTACGAGCACAGTTACATTCAACGGCGTAGCTGCGAATCCCACGAGTTGGAGCGATACCAGCATCATTGTGCCTGTTCCCTCCGGCGCAACAACGGGCAACGTTGTCGTCACGGTTGTCGGGCAGGCCAGCAACGGCGTCCCGTTCACCGTGACCACGCCTCCGGCGAACATCGCTCTCGTTCAACACAAAGGCATCGATGCGGGCACGACCACGAATTCCACACTTGCGTTCACCAGCGCGAACACCGCTGGAAACTTTGTCGCCGTGGTCATTCGCGGCGGCAATTCCAATGCTCAGGTCTTTACGGTCAGGGACTCCAACTCCAACACCTATAAGCAAGCCAACCAGCTCGCTTCCTCCGGCAGCGCCGTTACCTCAGCCATCTATTACGCCGAAAACGTCAAGGGCGGCGCCAACACCGTCAACATATCCATGACCGTTTCCGGCCCCTTGCGTTTCGCCATCCTCGAATACTCCGGCGTCGCAACTTCGAACTCGCTGGATGCAATCGCAGCAGCCACAACCACAGGCACTGCTCCCAATAGCGGCAACCTGACCACTACCACAAACGGCGACTTGCTGTTAGGGGAAGTGGCCACTGCCGATAGCGATACCTTCACCGGGGGCGCTGGCTACACCATTCGAGACGTCGTTCCTGCAGCCCCGAACACGAAGCTAGTCACGGAAGATCAGGTTCAATCGGCAGCTGGCACCGCCTCCGCCTCCGCAACCTTAAGCGCTTCCAGCAATTGGGCCGCAATTCTCGCGGCCTTCAAGGCCTCGGGCGGCGGCGTTGGCACAGGCACTCCTGCGTCCATTACGGCCACGGCGGGCACGCCGCAAAGCACGAC
>QHYL01000624.1 GCA_003224105.1 Acidobacteriota bacterium
TTCGAAAGATGAGGATACTCAATGTGGGGAAGCTGGTGGCCACCGGAGTCCGCCAGCGCTTCCACTTTAAGGAAGCCTTGTGCTGCCATGCTGTCGTGAAGTTCGGTTCCGGGCATGGCATGCGCCAGAGAAACCTGAATGGTCTCACAATCCAGTTCCTTGGCGAAATCGATGGTTTTCTGAATGGTTTCTCTTGTTTCGCCGGGCAGTCCGAGGATGAAGTCGCCGTGCACCTTGATTCCATATTTGCGGCAATGCTTGCGGAAGCTGCGCGCCATCTCCAGCGTCGCGCCCTTCTTGATGTTCTTCAGGATCTGTGCGTCGCCCGATTCGAATCCTACGATGAACAAGCGCGCTCCAGACTCGGCCATCGCCCGGACCGTTTCTTCATCGCTATGCACGCGCGCCGTTGAGGACCACCGAAACTTCAGCGGCTTAAACTTGGCGCACAACTCCAGCACCCTGTCCTTGCGAATGTTGAATGTGTCGTCGTCGAAGAAAATTTCTTTCATCTGGGGGAAATATTCGAGGGCTTGCTTCACTTCGCGCGCTACGTTATCGGTCGAGCGCGTCCGCCAGGCGTGCCCGGAAATCGTCTGCGGCCACATGCAGAAGGTGCAAAGAGCGGGACAGCCGCGCGTCGTATAAAACGAAATGAAAGGGTGCAGCAAAAAAGGCACGTTGTACCGCTCGATTTCCAGGTCGCGTTTGTAGATATCCGAGGCGAACGGCAATACGTCCAGCTCTTCCGTGTGCAGTTGCGGACGCTCGGGATTGTGCGCAATCTTTCCATCTTTGCGATAGCTCACGCCCTGAATATCGCTGAGGGACTTGCCCTGCGCGTACTCCGTCACCGAGTGGTCGAACTCCCCGCGTGTGACGAAATCAATGTCTTCACTGGACTTGAGCGTTTCGTCCGGTTTGATGTGACCGTGCGGGCCGACAAAGGCAATCTTCATGCCCGGATTCGCTTCCTTAATCTTGCGAATAAGTTTGATGTCGCTCTGCAGTCCCACCGTCGAAGTAAAAAGAACGAGGAACTCGTAGTCCTTGCAGATTTCCACGGTTTGCTTCCAGTTCACTTTGTGGGGCGAAGCATCCAACAACCGGCTTCCGGGAAGCATCCCAGCGGGATAGGTCAGCCAGACGGGATACCAGTAGGATTCGATCTCGCGCGTTGCGGGCCACCGCGAGCTTGCGCCGCCGTCAAAGTTCTCGAAGCTCGGCGGGTTCAGCAATAAAGTCTTCATCACTTCCGGCATTCATCACCCTCAGTGTTCCCAGTTCAATTTGTCGGTGCAGTTCTTCTGGGCTTGCATCGGGCTACGCCCGCCAAGGGGCTTCGATGACACACGACCCAGCGCCCGATGCTTAGATACCAGTGTACCCGACTTTGTTGCACGGCCTCAAATGTTTCTCCGAAAGGGTGTTAACGGGACGCGCAACTCTAACTCCCGCATCAAGTATCAGTTACAGGCGCGCTCACGTGCTCAAGGCCGTCTTCCAGTTTGCATTTCTACTTTGGGACCGCGGGCTTTACTGAGAGGACCTCCGAAGTCGCGTCAGACAGCAATTCCCAGATGCGGTCCGCCCACTCGAGATGCTCCGGTTTCATTAGCACCGACCGAAGGCAGGTGAGCGTCTCGCGGTCCCGTTTCATTCCGCCGAGGTCTTTCCCCCAAAAATGAATGGGCAACTCCGCCACCGCCAAGTGCAGATCATGCTTTGCTGCGGCTTCGAAGACCTTCCTGCTCAGCACGGAAGACTCGCTCAGGCTGTTTCCACGTGGCGCAAAAACAAGAATGTCCAACTCCGGCGCAAGCGCTGTTACAAATCGTGAATCCGCCTTCAGCTTTTCGAAGAGCGCCAGCGCCGCGTTTCTTCCACTCTCCAGGCCGCGGGCAAACTCTCCCCCCTTCTTAAGCGGCAGCAGCAACTGCGTCGCCCAAAGAGCCGCAGCCGACGCGCCAGGTCTCGAGCATTCCAAGCTAATCTCCCCGAGATGTAGCTCCGCCGAACTGAAATACGTATATGGTGAATCGTGCTTGTAGAGCCGTCCCACGCCGGGATCGCGAAACAGAACGCATCCGCACCCGTACGGTTGCAGGCCATGTTTGTGCGGATCGATCACAATGGAATCGGCTTCCCCAATCCGGGCAAATGCGTGTTTTGCGTCTGCACGGAGATTTTCTGCCAAGACAAAATACCCGCCGTAAGCAGCGTCCGCATGAATCCGGAATCCGTGCCTCTCGCGGAGAGCGAGAATTTGAGGAA
>QHYL01000625.1 GCA_003224105.1 Acidobacteriota bacterium
CTTCTTTTATCTGCATGGTTAGTCATCGCCAGCGATCGCAGCGTGTGCCCCCGTGGCGGGCACAGACACCTCGGCTGCTTCGTGTTTCGCACCGCCGATTCTTTCAATAACGTAGAACAGCGCTGGAATAATAAAAATTGCGATGGCGCTGGCAGCTGCAATTCCCCCGATGACGGCCGTGCCCATGACCTGACGAGAAACGGCACCCGAGCCAGACGCTGTCCAAAGTGGCACGCAGCCTAGAAGGAATGCTAACGAAGTCATCAAAATGGGACGCAGGCGCAACCTCGCGCCTTCCAGAGCAGCTTCAGCAAGCGGCTTGCCTTTCTTTTCGTGCTCCAATTTGGCGAACTCCACGATCAAGATCGCGTTTTTGGCAGCAAGGCCAATGAGCATGATCAAGCCGATCTGCGCGTAAACATTATTCTCAAAGGAGAAGCTCGTAAGTCGGCGAAGATACAGCGCAAAGAACGCTCCGAAAACAGCAATGGGAACGCTGATGAGGACACTAAACGGGAGAGTCCAGCTCTCATAGAGCGCCGCAAGAATCAGAAAACAGAAAAAAGTTGAGAAACCAAAGATTACGGAAGGCGGCACGCCCTGCCTAGCCTTTTGCTCTTGATAGGACATACCCAGGTAGTCAAAGCCCATGTCCGGGGGCATGGTCTGGGCAAAAACCTCTTCGAGCGCAGCCATGGCTTGGGCTGAACTATAGCCGGTAGCAGCGCTGGCGTTGATTTGTGCGCAACGATACAGGTTATAGCGCATAGTGAATTCAGGGCCTACACGGTGCTGAACAGAAGTGACTGCTGACAGCGGCACCATATTGCCGGCGCTATTGCGTACGTAAAACTGGCCCAGGTTTTCAGCACGCGTTCGGTAATCGCCTTCCGCTTGAATATAGACCTGCCACTGACGACCGAAGCGGTTGAAGTAATTAATAAGGGCGCCGCCCATGAAAGACTGAAGAGTCTTGTACACATCGCTCAGATTGACCCCCTGGGTCAGAACTTTGTCGCGCTCTACGTTGATATAAACTTGGGGAACAGCCGCCAACATGGTGGTAAAGACCGACGCCAGCTCCGGGCGTTTGCGGGCGGCTTGCATGAACGCAGTTGTATTGTCAGCCAAGAACTGGACATCATGCCCACCGCGATCTTCCAAGATAAACGTGGCGCCGCCAGAAGTTCCCACGCCGGGAATTGCCGGCGGAGAAAAAGCAATCGAAACGCCTGCCGGAAGCTGGCGCAGCTCTTCGTTGATGTGAACCCTGATGGTGTCGTAGGTTTCCTCCGGGGCTTTGCGCTGCCCCCATTCCTTGAGCGTCACCCAAAAGAAGGAACTAAAGGTATTCTGAACGCCGCTTATCATGTTGTAGCCGACAACGCTGGTCACGTGATCGACTCCTCTTGTTTTCATCAGAATATCCTCCACGGTCTTAGCCGTGAGGCTTGTGCGTTGCAACGATGAGGCATCGGGCAATTGCAGGGCCACGAACACATAGCCTTGGTCCTCGTCGGGTAGGAAACTGCTAGGCAGCCTCGTGCCGATTAGTCCAGCCAAGACGGTGAAGCCAACCAGGATGATTCCGGTGAACACCAACTTGCGGATCAGTACGCTACACCAATTGACGTAAACATCCGTGGCGCGGCCGAACCATTTGTTGAACCATGCGAAGAAATTTCCGAGTGGCCCACGTGCCTGCTTCTTGGGGCGAAGTAAAAGTGCGGAGAGGGCTGGACTCAAAGTTAGAGCATTGAACGCGGAGAGAAGCATGGACACCGCGATGGTCACGGCGAATTGCTGATACAAGCGACCGGTTATGCCTGGAATGAAAGCTGTGGGAACGAACACGGCAGCGAGAATCAAGGCGATGCCGATCACGGGTCCCGAGACTTCTTCCATGGCCTTGAAGGAGGCTTCCTTAGGAGAAAGTCCGTGTTCGATGTGGTGCTCGACCGCTTCGACCACGACGATGGCATCATCCACAACCAAGCCGATAGCAAGCACCAAGCCAAATAGCGAAAGCGTGTTGATGGAAAAACCGAGTACCGGAAAGACGGCAAAAGTGCCGATCAGCGACACTGGCACGGCCAGCAGAGGAATCAGCGTAGCCCGCCATCCTTGAAGGAAGATAAACACCACAAGAATGACGAGGATGATGGCTTCAATAAACGTGTGCTTAATCTCGACAATGCCCTCGGTCACCGGCAGAGTCGTATCGAGGGCCACAGCGTAGTCAAGACCGGGTGGAAAACGCTTCTTGGCCTCAGCCATTAGGGCTTTCGCACCCTTCGCGGCAGCGATGGCGTTCGACCCCGGAAGCTGGTAGATAGCAACCACCGCAGCAGGCTTGCCATCGAGTCGGCCCTGCAAGTTGTAGACCTGAGCCCCCAGTTGCACTCGAGCTACATCTTTCAGACGAACAATGGAACCGTCGACTTTCGCGCGAACTACGATCTGGCCGAACTCTTCTTCCGTCGCAAGACGGCCCTGGGAGCGAACGGTGTAGGTGTACTCCTGCCCTGGCGGTACAGGCTCGCTGCCGATTTGGCCCGCGGGATTGACATTGTTCTGCGTTTGAATCGCGTTGATGATTTCGGGGACGGTGATTTGAAGCTTGGCTAGCTGATCAGGCTTTACCCAAAAGCGCATCGCGTATTGGCCTGCGCCGAAAACCGAAACGCTGGCAATTCCCGGAACACGTGTAAGTTGGTCGTTCAAGTTGATGTAGGCATAATTCGCCAGGAATTCCGAATCATAAGTACC
>QHYL01000626.1 GCA_003224105.1 Acidobacteriota bacterium
CCTTACCCTCGTTTTTTGAAGCTACATCCTGGAAGGCGGGATTCCAGTCGGCCCTGCCGCGGTGCCTCAGGCCTCCCTTGTGAGTTCTCTCTGACCTGGAAAAATGAAGCTCCCAAGGGTCACACCGGGCGAAAGGGTATTGTGAGTCAGATGACCCGGCAAATCAGGTGTTGTGCTGAATTCGGCGAGAGTGAAACACCGAGAATCAAATGATCAGAAATAAGAAGGAATTTCTGCCACCGGTTCGCATCCTCTGAAGGCTCTCTGCGGTAAGCCCACTTTGGGCAGGATTCAGAGATACCCCAAGGGGAATCCGGTAATTACCGGATTCCCCGCGCTTTTGGTTGCTGCTAAAGGAGATAGTCAGTCGTGTCACTTCCAAGTGAGTCTCTTGGAAAAAGTGGATCGCGATGAAGATCGATCTCAAAGTGCGAAGTGTGTCGTCGAACAAGACCTCTGCTGATTCGGCGCAGAGGAGGGTTGCGATTTACACAAGGTAAGTTCATGAAACGCGTTCCTGGCCTCGATGGTTTGCGCGCGGTTTCCATCCTGCTCGTGCTTTGCGGACCTCTGGATGACACGCATGGCTTCTATAGCAGCCCCGCGCTTTGGGGGCGTATCGGCGACATCTCCATCAGCTACTGGCCGGCTGGTTTCCCGCAAAACCTGATTCTTGCTTTTGCACCCGCGCTATTGTGTCACTACGTCATCGAGAAACCGTTCCTAGAGGTCCGCGATGCAAGGCGTCCCAGGTCTATTCCAATTTCACGCCTCGCCCAATCTCGTTTCTTTTGGGTACGAATGAGAGATACATATGAAAAGTAAACGATCTTTGAAATAGAGTCGGAGGAGGAAAACAATGCAAACTGCAAACATGGCTCAGCGCAACTTATCAGGGACAGTGACCTTCAGCTTCGGCCGGAATTGGCAGGACTTTTTAGCTCGCTATATGACACCGGATCGCGAAGACATCGCCATCAGATCGTTGACTGATTTTCTCGAGCGGCAAGATCTTCGTGGTCTATCCTTCCTGGATATCGGGTGCGGAAGCGGGTTGTTTTCTCTGGCGGCCGTCCGGCTGGGAGCTCAAAAAATTGTTAGCATGGATGTCGATCCGTTCTCTTATGATTGCGCCCAAGGCCTTCGACAGACCGTAGGCTCCCCAAGTTCCTGGCAGATAATCTGTGGCTCAATTCTAGACAACAACTGCGTCTCACGCATCGAACCAGCGAATATCGTGTATGCCTGGGGTTCGCTTCACCACACGGGAAACATGTGGCAGGCCATTCGAAACACTTGCAACCTCGTTGCTCCTGGAGGGTTCTTGTATCTTGGTATCTATAACAAGATGGAAGGACGGGATGGATCGCAATATTGGTTGCGGATCAAGAAGCTATATAATCGGTGTCCAACCGGGGGAAAGCGGTTGCTGGAAGTCGCATACGTTCTGCGCCATCAAGTATTGCCAAACCTTATTCGTTTGAAGCACCCTTTCGCTTCCTGGCGCAATTACCACCAAGCCCGCGGGATGAACCCGTGGATTGACGTGCGTGACTGGCTGGGCGGTTTCCCGTACGAGTTTGCATCCATAGACGAGGTCTTTCGATTTTGTAGTCGAGAGATGGGGCTTCATCTGGTGAACCTGCGCGCTGCCGACAATATCGGCGTGAATGAGTTTCTCTTCCGTAAGTGAACCCAGTCGACATGTGAGTCGCGCGGAGGAATCGCACCTCCGCGCGCTCCCAGAACCGTACGTGAACCTCTCGGCTCATACGGCTCCTAGTGCACGGCCTTGTCCGTACAGAAACGGCCAATGCGCGAATAGCGTTGGCGATGACCCGATCACCCGGACCAGCCACTGCCGCGCGCCCTTCGGCTGATGCCGGAGGCGCTTGAACTTACGACGCGCCCACCGCACCAGATGAACATCGATCCGTTGAAGCGTTGGATAGAGCTGACTTATAGAAGTGGCTGCAATAATTGATCCAGCCTCGGATGAACGGGTTGAACATCCGAGCCAGGTCGTCTAGCTCCTTGTCGCTCCGGGTCTGAAAGGACCAACCGCGGATCATCAGACGAATCGCTTTGAGTGCCTTGGGGCTGGCTGCCGGAAGAAACGACAACCCGTACAGATCCCCTTGCCATTTCGCTCTCCGGGGTCGAAACGCATACCCAAGAAAGTCGAATCGACAGTTCGGATATTCACCGGTGCGATTGGTATCCTTGCAGTAGACCACCTTCGTCTTTTCTGGATGGAGCACCAATCGACATTCGGCGAACCTCCGCTCTAGGACACGGCGTAACGCCAGGGCCGCGCGTTCGCTTCGGCAGTGGCAGATGATATCGTCGGCGTACCGCTCAAACAGCACCCCTCGGAAATGCTCCCCTGGCCAGATGTCAAACGCGTAGTGCAGGAATAGGTTGGCCAGCAGTGGGCTGATGACTCCACCCCGCGGCGTCGCCTTCTCCCGAGACACAAGTTGGCCATCCTCCAGCATCGCGGGAGCCTT
>QHYL01000029.1 GCA_003224105.1 Acidobacteriota bacterium
CGATGAGCCGACCATCACTCTTGTCAACGCGCAGACGGGGTTGACGGGATCGCGTGGGCGGTTTGAGAACCCATTGTACGTACTGATGTTCTCCGTGGGGATTATTTTGCTGATTGCATGCTCGAACGTTGCGGGGCTGATGCTGGCTCGCGCGGCGGCGCGGCAGAAGGAAATGGCATTGCGGCTGGCGCTCGGGGCGGGGCGAATGCGAATTATGCGCCAGCTCTTGACGGAAAGCCTGCTTCTCGCGGCGACCAGCGGCATCTTGGGAATCGTTTTTGCATCGTGGGGCTCGCACGCAATCGTTTCGTTCGTATCGAACAATCAGCCGCGGCCACTGACATTTGCGACAGGGCTCGATCTTCGCGTGCTGGGATTCACCGTTGCCGTTTCGCTTTTCACAGGAATCCTGTTTGGCCTTGCGCCGGCTTTTCGCAGTGTACGCGTGGACGTAACTCCCGCATTGAAAGAAGGGTTCAGCGCTTCGACGAAACTTTCTCGAGGCGGGGCGAGAAGGTTCAGTATCGGCAACGCGCTGGTGGTGACTCAAGTGGCGTTGGCAATTCTGGTGCTGGTCGGCGCAGGGTTGCTGGTGCGAACGTTGCAGAACCTGCGCAGCATTGACGTGGGCTTCGATTCTCGCAATCTCGTGATTTTCGGAATCAACCCATTGCTGGCTGGCTACAAGGACGCTCAGATCGACAGTTTTTACCGTGATTTACAGGGCCGCCTTACGGAAACGCCGGGAGTGAAGTCGGCAAGCTACTCCATGGTCCCGCTGTTGAGCGCCGCACTGATGGCCACGATGTTCCACTGGCCGGGAACTCCGCAAGATCGCCAGTCAGAATCCGACGTGCTGGAGATAGGCCCGAATTTCTTCAACACGATGCAGATTGCTTTCGTTGCCGGCCGCAATTTCGCTCCCTCCGACTATGAGATTGCCGCCAATGCGTTCGCAAGTTTGGCTAACCGTTCGGCGGCGCCTACGGTACCAACGCCCGTGATTGTGGACCAGGCGTTCGTGGCGAAGTTTCTGGGGAAAGAAAATCCTCTGGGAGAGCGCTTCGGCCAATCAGAAGCAAGCCAGGATGGACCCGCGAGTCCAGGGTACGAAATCGTCGGCGTGGTACGCGACACCAAATACAACGATCTGCGGCGGGAAATCAGCCCGATGATGTACACGCCGCAGACCATGCAGGGTGCATCATTCGAAGTACGCACGGCGAGGGATCCGCAAGCTCTGATTCCCGCGATTCGCCACACGGTAGCGCAGATCGATCCGAACCTGCCGCTCCGCGACGTCACGACGGAATCGCAGCAAATCGACCGGCTACTGTTCCAGGAGCGGCTGGTCGCGCGGCTGTCCGGTTTCTTTGGCTTGCTGGCGCTTACACTGGCGTGCATCGGGCTCTACGGGCTACTATCTTATGAGGTTACGCGGCGCACGCGCGAAATCGGCATTCGCTCAGCGCTTGGCGCGCAAAGAGGCGATGTTTTGCGGCTTGTGTTGAAGCAAGGACTCGTGCTGGCACTCATTGGGGCTGTGGCCGGCGTCGGAGTGACGCTTGGCGTGACGAGGTATTTGAAGGCCATGTTGTACGACGTAAGCGCCTACGATCCCATGACCATTGTGATTGTCAGCGCGTTGTTGGTCTTCGTTGCGCTTGCTGCTTGTTTCATCCCTGCGCGACGTGCGACGAATGTCGATCCGACGGTTGCCTTGAGATACGAGTAGGATGCAGTTGTCACGATCAGGAACCCCATTTGAAGAAAAGCTCACTTCAGCGGCTGTTCTGTGGCGCCCTTGCCTTCTACGATGCGGAAAACGCGATTCACTGCGGAGAGCGTGACGTTTTCCTTCGCGCCGTCGGGCCAGCGAATTTCCAGCTTGTCGACGTGTTTCGCTTTGCCAATTCCAAAGTGCAGCCGCATGTCATTATTCGAAATGTAGCTCCCGCCGCTGATGACGTCGTTCCTCTGGGTAATACCTCCCGCAGTCAGGAACGCTTTCGCGCCAATCGCGTCACGCGGCCCTTTCGCTCCACCAATTAACTGCAGCGTGACCCAGTTGTTCCCAGTGTTGACGAAGTTGCGCAACAGCACAGGCGGTCCATCGATGGTGTTCAGCACAACGTCGATTCTGCCGTCATTGAATAAATCGCCAAACGCCGCGCCGCGGGCGCAAACCACGACACCCAAACCGCTATTGGGCGCTGCGGGCACAACCTGAAAATGCTTCCCGTCCAAGTTGCGAAACAGCAGCGGCCGCTGCGCATAGGTCATTCCCCAATCATTTTGATCCACGCCGGGATAGACGTGGCCGTTGGCAGCAAAAATGTCCTTCCAACCATCGTTGTCGTAGTCGAGAAATCCCGTGCCCCAACCAAGAAAAGGAATCGTGGTGGAAGCGACGCTGGCCTGAAAACTGACATCGGAGAAATTTCCATCACCCTCGTTGCGATAAAGGGAATAGTAATCATCGGAGAACGTCGTCACGTAGAGCGAGAGGTGTCCGCTATTTTCGTAGTCGCCGACTCCGAGCCCCATCGACGCCTGTTCCCTGCCGTCTTCTTTCAGCGCAAATCCCGATGGATAGCTGGCGTCTTCGAAAGTTCCATCGCCCTTGTTCAAAAACAAATAATTCGGCACGGAATCATTGGCCACGGCAAGGTCGAGTCTTCCATCATCGTTTAAATCCGCGAAAGCCACGCCGAACCCGTAATAGCCCTTTTCATTGGCGACGCCAGCTTTTTTGCTCACCTCGGTGAATGTGCCGTTCCCGCTGTTGTGGAAAAGGTGGTTCTGCTCTCCAGCGAGCCCTCGCGGCCCGCACATCACCGGCTTTCCTCGATACTGACAAAAGTTATATTGCGTCGCGGCCGTTCCGGAGACGGGCGGATTATCCAAGTCGAATTTCACGTAGCCGGTCACATAAAGATCCAGTTTGCCGTCGCCGTCATAATCGCCGAACGTGGCACCCGCCGACCAGACGGGCCTCGCCCCGCTCACGGCCACGCCTGCCGCTTCGGCAACGTCTGTGAAAGTGCCGTCATGATTGTTGTGATAGAGGCGGTTCTTGCCGTAATTCGTGACGTAGAGGTCCGGCCAACCGTCGTTGTCGTAGTCGCCCACGGCCACGCCGAATCCCCAGCGCTCGTTAGCCACACCCGCTTTTTCAGTAACCTCGGTGAAGGTTCCGTCGTGGTTGTTGTGAAATAGAGCAGCGCGTGGCGGCTTCTCTTTTCCTCGCATTGCGTCGAGCGTGGAACCATTCACAAGATAAATGTCCGGCCAACCGTCGTTGTCGTAATCGAGAATCGCCACACCCGAACCGGGAGCTTCTAGGATTAGGTTTTTCTCCGGCGATCCGGCAACGTGCTTGAATTTATCGAGGCCTGACTTTTTTGTGACATCTTCAAAAATCACAGGCGCGCCTTCGACAAATCCTCCCGCCGTAATGGGTCGATGTTTCTCGTCGAGAACGGGAGCGAAGACTCCACCCGTGGAAGCGCCGCCAGACTGCGATTGCGCCTGAGGTTTCGGCGCGTCCTGCGGTTTTTCCTGCTGACTGCACGCGACGGGAACGCTCTGCGCCATCAACACGCTCAGCACACAGGCGAGCGCTCCGCGCAATCCGCACAACAAGCTATTATTTGTCCGTGGCTGCATGGACTCAGGGCTTCAAATTGCGCTGGCGTCTGGTTTGGATAGATATCGGCGGGACCGGCATTAATTGCGCTTCGAGTCGGGACAGTGCCTTCCGGTGGAATGTCATGCAGCTTTTATTGTAACAAGCCGCAACTAGCCTTAACAGAATGGAGTCAGCGAGCACCGCAGAGAGTACTGGTAGTTTTATTTTCCTTGTAGAGGCTGTCTCAACTTCGGAATAAAACAGGCTGCATTGGCCAAAACGGCTAACCCAATGGCCAAAATGGCGAACTGCTTTTGATTGACTCGAAATATTTCCATCGGGCATCTTGATTTTGGTCTTCAAGTTGTTCCCCCAGCTAACCAGTTCAGCCATCAGTGAGAAATTTGCCCAGCTATACAAAAGCCGCAGGAAATTATTGGGCATGTCCTGACCCAATGTTTCTTCAGGTTAACGAGAGTTATCAGGCCCAGCCGGACTCGCGAAAGAGAGAAAGGAAATCTTCTAATGGCAATCCTGCCTGAAATTGGCGTCCGTGACCCAAAAAACGACCTTGCATCAGGGGCAACACAGAAAGCATTTCACTCTAGGCGGGCCTATTGTAAGCCGCAACTCCTTTACGTCGGTCGTGCTCTAGATCTGATTCTTGAAAGGACTGAATGCAAATCCAGGCAAGTCGCGGAGAGAGTGCGGCGCCTGATCGACGAATCCAACGGGAGTCTCTCATTTAGCCCCGCTTGCGAGTGCCAGAAGTTCCAAGTCAGCCTTTCTTTGGTAAGCCGGCAATTTAAGAAGCTTTATCAAGTCACGATTCGCAGCTATGCCCGGAATGTCAGGATGAAAACAGCGGAGAAGCTACTGAAACAGTCCAAGGGTCTCAACATTGACGAGATGGCGCGAATTTTTGGCTACAGCTTCACGTCTGCATTTTCGCGTTGCTTTCAACAAACCTTTGGCAAGCGCCCAAAGCGATTTCAAATGCAGCATAGCGACGGCCTGCAATGGCCAGCCGCTGAGCAAAGCGATATGAAGTCCGGCTCGCAGCTTCAAGCATAAATCAGAGCTTTACTGGGACTCGTCCTTCAATAATCAGTTGACGGTCAGGTGTCACTTTCGTCGTCTGAGAGATCGTGCCGGAAGTCGCCGTGATGGTCGGTTGCGCGGGACCTGCTGGCGTACCGCTCTTGCCGCCAATGCATCCTGCCAGAGCCGCTCTTTAGCTGATGTAAGCTCTGTCTAGGCCAAGCCGTGGACATAGTGAGCAACAAAGATGTTGAGTTAGGTGCAGCTCAAGATTGGGCACAATTTATCGTTTCGAGAGAATCAGGCGAGCCTAAGTCAAAAACAGTTTGTGAACCGGGAAGGACTCGAACCTGCAACCCGCTGATTAAGAATTCCTTACTGATATGTATACGTCCGTAAGTGCTTGTAACTACGCGTAACACTCAATCCTTCATGGTCTCAGTACATGCGCTTACGGGTGAGTCACGGTCACTCTGACAGCCACTCAAACGTAAGAGTTTTGCCAAAAACAGGCCATTCGCGCGTGTTCGTGCTTGCCTCATTGCCTTGCCTTTTCATCGTTCGTCGCGCTACGTGCCCCTAATACCCATTGGAAGCGCCCGCAGGGGCAATCGAGGAGGTGCGCGTCTGCGGGGCGACCGAGAGCCGAGCAAGAATTCCCTTCTGAGCTTCTGGGTCAAGGTGCGTTTCCTTGCCGCATTTCGGACAGGAGAGTGTGAGTGCGTTCATTGGACCCACCGCCAAGTTTGCCCAGTCCCTTTGCACGTCACGCAGTCCCCCGGCCCTGCCTGCCAGCAAGCGATACAGGCGCACCTCTTCTCGCCTTGGCAGTGCCAGCACGTCACCGTAACTCTGCGCTGAGGTCCACTTGCTTCAGGCTTCGCCGTGGTACATCCCGCGTGTGGCCGGTGAATCCAAACACCAGGCTCAACCTCGTAGCAATCCACGGAACACGTCGCCGGCCGGTTGCGCAGGGCTTCGAGGATTGCGGACTTCGCCTCGCGGATGCGGTCCAGCAACATATCGTCCAGGGCGTGCCGGGGTTTGAGGCAAAGCGTATCTCCCTCAGCCGCGACAATCACGCCGCGGCGCTGCAGTTCGGTCAAAATTTCGGCTGCTTGGAGGTTCACAGCCGCACCTCGCCATCATCCTCGGGGGCATCAAAGCTTTTCCGCGCCCTCATACCTGTAGAAGGGCTTTGAACGGTCACACGGTCACAAGCCGCATATTCATTGGCCGCGTCAGCATTGGTCTGTGACCGTGTGACCGCTTGAGAGGCTTCTCCCGATGGTGGGGGCAAGTACCGCGTCCAAGCATCCTCGAAGTCGGTCCGTTCGTAACCCTTAAAAGTCCAGTCGCGATCTCCACGATCTCTGACAGTGTGCGGGCCAATGTCGTACTGCTTTAGGAGCTGTGCCAGCTTCACCGCGGTAATAGGCTTCTCGCCCTTGCCCCATTCCGCCCAGGGGGAATCTTCCAGCTTGGCGAGTGCTTCTGCCAGGTCAACCGAACGGATTCGCTCGCCCGTGGCTTCGAACACCTTACGGATGTCGGCAAGTAGCTGCTCGCCCTTAGACTGCGGCACTGCCCCAGAGGTACATAGGGTCACAAGCGCATGGCGCACCAGTGCGGGCCATTCGCCGCCAAGAATATCCGCGATTGCCACCAGCGGGAATGTGGTATCCGCCTGTCGGTCGGAAAGTTCGACCGGCATCTTAGGCTGAGCAAGTTTTATCCTTTCGGCGATCTGGTCCGCAAAGGCTTCGATTCTGCTGCGGAGTTCCTCCAGTGGGGCCGTCACTTCCGGCAATCGTTCCTCGAACTTTTTGACCGTGCCCCTTGGCGCTCGCTTCAATCGTATGGGGATTGAACGTGACGAGATCGTGTCGGGCAGTTTGTTGATGCCCGCAATCGCCTTCGCGCCAAACGTAGAAAAACTTTTATAGGACATGTTCGCTCCCTGTCCCACGCAACTAGTCGAATTTCCTTTCCAGTAGAATCCGCTGTTGAGAATACCGCGAAGTACTTCCGAATAATCCTTGTCCCCGCTGAATGCCGTATCTGCCTCATCTAAAAGCAAGGTTGGTTGTTCGTTCGCGGTTTTTCTCACAAGGGCGGCCGCTGAAGTCCGTTCTGTCTTCCACGGCTTCGGCACGAGGTAGCTAAGAATGTCGAGGACGCGACTCTTGCCTGATTCTCTCTCCGCGCTGGTGATCGACAAATAAGGCGTGAAGTGGAGCACACATATCAGGTGGGTGTGCACGGCCCAGAGGGAAACGATTAGATTCTGTGGGTCCGTCATATCAAGGTAGCGCCGAAAAACGACACGAATGTCGGTAAGCAGATTTCCGCCGTCCACTGCACCGCCTTCGGGTGTTCCACCGGCTCGCGTGTCGTACAAGGTGTGCACGGAACCGTTCTCGATTTTTTCAACTCGCCCAATGTTCACTGAGTCTCCTTGTCGAGTACTACCTGCACGAGACCGCCTTCCACTGCGAGCGCCAGAGCACGCGCGATTGCGGCATCGAGATTCTTTTCGTCTGTCTTGATGAGTGTCACCGGACGTTCGCGGTCCATCGGTGTCAGGCGGGAGCGCAGGCCAGCAATATGCTGTTGCGCTTCGCGCACGATTCCCGATTCCGACTTTCGCGCAGTGCCCTCGGCAAAGAGATCATTGACTTTGATTTCGAGCGCACCGCAAATGCTTTCTATCGTGCATCCGGCGAAGCAATGAAGAAGTACCTTCCCATTTTCGTCTCGCACGGATAAGGACGGCCCTTTATCCTCATGCGCCGGGCATCGCGCCATCCACTGCTCACCTTTGCGCCGCACGCCCTGGAGTTTTTCAAGAACAGCGGCGGCGCTCATTCGTTGCCCAGACTTGGCAGTCCTTCCCGCGCGATGCGGTTGAGTTCCGCATGACCAATGAAAACGCGCCGCCCGATCTTCGTGCTCTTGATGCTTCCCCGAGAGATGTGCTTGTCAATTGTGGCTAAGCTGACGCCGCCTAACCTGCGGGCTGCGTCCGACTTGGAATAGATGTGCTGCTCCGGCTGCTCAACTGTCGCTGTCTTGTTCATCGTGTACCTTCCTTTCCAGAAGTGGACTGGCGTAAAGTTTAGCTTGACTAGAGTTATTTTTAACGATAGAGTTCTAACTAACATGAAACAGACATTTAGCACTCTAGTCCGACTGGCGAATCTCAGGGACCCCGCCGAGGCCGAACGATTCAAAAACAAATTGGATGGCTATGTCCCGGACGATCTTTCCGGCTGGAGCGCACGTAATATCGTTCGTCAAATTTGGCATGGCGGAGAAGAAGGAAACCGCCTTGTCACGATGCTCCTGGCCGGGCAAACGACACTCGCTTCAACGGTCAATCAGATCAGCAAGGCAATTGCGGCCAAGGCTGAAACGCCACTCACGCCGGAGTCAGCGCAATTTCTGTCAGCCCCGATCCGGGCGGACTGGTCTCGCGGGGAACTTTTGTATAAGGGACGTTTCGGGCTACAGCGTGACCTCTTCGGGCTACTCAAATGTTCGGACAGAGCGAGAGTGTGCGCGCGTCCTGAATGTCCCGCCCCTTATTTTTTCCTCGATCTAAAGCGCCGCAAGTCGGCAAGATACTGCGGCCCGGATTGCAGTGAAGCTAGAGACCGTGAATCAAAAAAAAAGTCGTGGCATCGTCATCCTGAATGGAAGAAACCAAGGCGAAAGGGAGGGAAGAGATAATGTCGCACACCTACAAGCGCGAAGGTTCCGAGTTCTGGAGTTACGAATTCTATTTTTCCGGCAAGCGATACCGAAAATGCACCGACCAAACCAACCGCGATGCGGCACTCGATATGATGTCGGCACACCGCACGGCGCTGGCCAAGGGCGAAGCGGGATTCCGCGAACGCAAGTGCATCACTCTCGCGGACTTCCTCAAGAATGATTTCCTGCCTTTCGTCAAATCGAAGTTTCGCACCAAGCCGTCAACGCTGCGCTACTACACCTACTGCGCAAGCACGCTGCAGGCTGCGGACTTCTCGACTCTCGACTTGCCGGAAGTAAACGATTCGCACGCGGCGCAATACGCGGCCAAGCACGCCAAGCTATCACCCTCCACGGTGAATTGCGGATTGCGGACGTTGCGGCGTGCTTTGGCGCTGGCCTATCAATGGGGAAAACTCGACAAGCCCGCCAAGATCACGCTCGCCAAAGGTGAACGCCAGCGGGAAAGGTTCTAACAAATGCCGAAGTCGAAGCGTATCTCGCGGCCTGCCCGCAGCCTTGGCGCGATGCTGCGACAATCATGCTCGGAACTGGAATGTGTCCAAGCGAAGTCTTTTCCTTGCGGTGGGAACGAGTCCACCTGAACGGCTCAGACGGAATGCTGCAAATCAATGAGGGAAAGTCTCGCGCTGCAAAGCGAATGCTCCCAAGCTGAAAGCATTTCCGCCCTACACGCTGAGGCATACGGCGCTAACCCGGCTCGCTGAGGCCGGCTGCGATGCGTTCACGCTTGCACGAATCGCGGGGCATAGCTCCATCACGATCACGCAACGGTATTGCCATCCGCAAGCGGACGCCATCGAACGCGCTTTTGCCGCGCTCCCGGCAGTCACAATGAGTGTGCAGTAGGAATGTCACCCGTGTGATTGCGCTCGCTGTCGAATTCCGCGTCAGCCAGCACCAACCCGATGCGGGTTTGCTGGGAAGCAGCTTCGACGACCGGCGGCAAATTCGCGCAGTCGTTCCACGGACCGCGCCGCGCGAGTTGCGACAACACGAACTGCTGATCCAAATCCACGGCGACCACCCACTTCAGCCAGTGCCGCCACGGCAGCGGTTTTTGCCC